>NZ_JARWKX010000007.1:0-211151 GCF_047445895.1 Rhizobium sp. BR 249
CCAAAACCCCTCCCCAACCCCTCCCCACAAGGGGGAGGGGCTAATATGCGGCACCGGCTTTCCCTCCTTCGATCTCAGCACTTGCAGCGTTGATTTTGTAGCGAGACAGTTCCGCAAGTTAAGCCCCTCCCCCTTGTGGGGAGGGGTTTGGGGCGGGGTCTTCGGGATCGTTACAAAAGAATCCAAGGGAACGTCATGCAACAAGCAGATTTCATCATCATCGGCTCCGGCTCCGCCGGTTCGGCCCTCGCCTACCGCTTGTCCGAAGACGGCAAGAACAGTGTGCTCGTCATCGAGGCGGGCGGCAGCGATTTCGGGCCGTTCATCCAGATGCCGGCAGCGCTTGCCTGGCCGATGAGCATGAAGCGCTATAACTGGGGCTATCTTTCCGAGCCGGAGCCGAACCTCAACAATCGGCGCATCACCGCGCCGCGCGGCAAGGTGATCGGCGGCTCCTCCTCGATCAACGGCATGGTCTATGTGCGCGGCCATGCCGAGGACTTCAACCGCTGGGAAGAGCTCGGAGCCAGCGGCTGGGCCTATGCTGACGTCCTCCCTTATTTCAAGCGGATGGAACATTCGCACGGCGGCGAGGATGGCTGGCGCGGCGCGGACGGGCCGCTGCACGTCCAGCGCGGCGGCTTCACCAATCCGCTGTTCCGCGCCTTCGTCGAGGCCGGCAAACAGGCGGGTTTCGAAACGACGGAGGACTATAACGGCAGCAAGCAGGAAGGTTTCGGACTGATGGAGCAGACCATCTTCCGCGGCCGCCGCTGGTCTGCCGCCAATGCCTATCTGAAACCGGCGCTGAAGCGGCAAAATGTCGAGATCGTCTATGGGCTCGCGCGCAAGATCGTGATCGAGGACGGACGGGCGACAGGCGTCGAGATCGAACGTGGCGGCAAGATCGAAGTGGTGAAGGCGAACCGCGAGGTGATCGTCTCTGCCTCCTCCTTCAACTCGCCGAAGCTCTTGATGCTGTCGGGCATCGGACCGGCCGAGCATCTCAAGGAGATGGGCATCGAGGTGAAGGTGGACAGGCCGGGCGTCGGCGCCAACCTGCAGGACCATATGGAGTTCTACTTCCAGCAGGTCAGCACCAAGCCGGTGTCGCTCTATTCCTGGCTGCCGTGGTTCTGGCAGGGTGTGGCAGGCGCCCAATGGCTGCTCTCCAAGGGCGGGCTCGGCGCTTCCAACCAGTTCGAAGCCTGCGCCTTCCTGCGCTCGGCGCCGGGGCTGAAGCAGCCCGACATCCAGTATCATTTCCTCCCCGTTGCGATCAGCTATGACGGCAAGGCGGCGGCGAAAAGCCACGGCTTCCAGGTTCATGTCGGCTACAACCTGTCGAAATCGCGCGGCAGCGTGACGCTGCGCTCCGCCGATCCCAAGGCAGACCCGGTGCTGCGCTTCAACTATATGAGCCATCCGGAAGATTGGGAAAAATTCCGCCATTGCGTGCGGCTGACCCGCGAGATCTTCGGGCAGTCAGCCTTCGATCACTATCGCGGGCCGGAAATCCAGCCGGGCGAAGGCGTCCGGAGCGACGATGAGATCGATGCCTTCCTGCGCGAACATCTGGAAAGCGCCTATCATCCCTGCGGCACCTGCAAGATGGGGGCCAAGGACGATCCGATGGCGGTAGTCGATCCGCAGACGCGTGTGATCGGCGTCGACGGCTTACGCGTCGCCGACAGCTCGATCTTCCCGCACGTCACCTACGGCAACCTCAACGGCCCGTCGATCATGACCGGCGAGAAGGCGGCGGATCACATTCTCAGCAAACAGCCGCTGGCACGCTCGAACCAGGAGCCGTGGAGCAATCCAAGGGCGGCGGTCAGTGATCGATGATGGCTGAGCGTTGGAGCCTTTCCTCATCAGCCGCTGTCGTCATGCCGCCTCTTCTGCTGTGAACCCCGTCGTCAAAGCGAGAGAAATACTGATGCCGGAATGAGAAATCGCTCGCTCAGCGCGCGCGCTTGCCGAAGATTGATTTGCCGTTTTCCACTCAGAATTTCGGATACGACGGACTGAGCGCCGAGTTCCGGCATCTCGGACTGGCCAAGCCCCCGCTCTGCCATGATATAACGCAACGCATCGGCTCCGGTCGCGGGAGGCATTGGCCGGGTTTTCTCGTCATAGGCCTCGACAAGATCCGCCATGCGCGATGCAAGCAACGCCAAGGGATGATCCTCATCGTCACCCACTTCAGCGAGGATCTCGTCAAGCTGCTCCACGAGACGATCATACTCAGCCTCATTGGCCGGCATGGCAAGAAGAGGGGCAACGTGCGTCCAGTGCTCGCTTACCAGTCTTACAAGTGCGCTCATCGGCTTAACCCTTCCATGCTCCCTTGTCATATTCCGCGTGGTCCATGATCCGCTGAATATAGACCTTTCTGAATCTGTAATGCACCACCGCGACCAAGCGGAGCTTATTGCCGCCAATGTCGAATACGTGGTGCCGCCCGACCTTATCTGTCGCTGGAAACAGTGATTTCATGTCAGCGAAATCCGTCGGCTCCGCCGACTTCATCAACCGATACCAGGTATCCAGAGCATTGGCCGTTTGAGGCCATCGGTCTTTCGCTTCCCAAATCTTTTTCTGCGTGATGATGTGCATAATCCGGAAGCGTTCATCGCATTTTGCTATGTGAAATTTAACGCAACTGCCTCCTCATAGCAAGTTGCTATAGACCGTCTGTGATTGGTGATGTTTCAGAGAAATCCGATCCACCGCCCGGCCAATACGGCAGCGATCCAAATTGCGGCCGACAGGGCTGCAGAGAAGCGCAGGCCAGGATGGATGAGGCCGGTGGCGAGGAGCCCTTTCCACCCCCGCCCGACATGAACCGCCAGGAGGTTGAGAAGGCCGAGGCCGATCAGGCAGAGCTTGGCGAGGAAGGCGGGATTTGCGGCATATTCGAGCGGGCGGACGCTGAAGAGGCAGAAGCCGGTCGCGATCGCCAGGATGAGGCCGACACCGGCGGAGCGCGACAGGAACGGAGCGACGGCCTCGACGGGCACCTTGCGGAAGAAGCCGGCGAGTCTCAGATCGAGCGGCAGAATGGCGCCGACCAGCAGGCCGATCGCCAGAATATGCGCGGCATTGACGAACATATAGAGTGTCGCAGAGCGCCGGAGCGCGACTGCGGGCGCCGTCGCCGCCAGCCATTCGAGAACGTCCATGACGGCAGGTCAGTTCGTCCGGATGCGATCGGGATAAATATCGTAGCGCTTCTCGCCGATCGTGATGCGCACGGCCTTCATCCGCTTCTCCTTCGGGTCCTGCGAACGGTTTCCGAGGGCCACGACCTGGTCGCCGGGCTTTGCAACGCCCTCCACGAAACCGGAGCGTTCCGTCTGGCGCGGATTGCCGAGTTCGACCCGCCACACGCCGTCATCGGCGGTCGCGACGTCGAGCGTCGGATGCGGCCCACCCATGGTTATCGTCTGGATGGTGCCGCGCAGCTCGATCTGGTCCGCCTCGGCCCAGGACCAGCCATGATGAGCGGCCGCACCCGTTGCAAACGCGGCCGTCAGCCCGACAGCAGCGAGCATACGCTTCCATGAACGTGCAGACATTGATGTTCTCCCTACCCGAATGGACAGGCAGGTGGAGCATCGCGACGCTAAGAAAAGGCGTTTCACCAAATCTTGAAGAAAGACGGGCGCAGTTACGCGTTTTCCTCAAGCCGGATGGCTTAGGCAAGAAGCCGGGTGACCTCGGCGCTATGGGCGGGCTGGGCGGCATCGGCGATGGTCGTCGAGAACAGCACCTTGCGGGTGGCATCGGCCACCTTGGCGAAGACATGGCGGATCTGGCAGCTCTGTTCGCCGTCGCAATCGTCGCACTTCCGGTAGGCGGTGATCGACAGGCAGGGAAGCGGGGCGATCGGGCCGTCGATGATGCGCAGGATCTCGCCGAAGGTGATGGCGTGGGCCGGCTTGAGCAAGAGATAACCGCCCTGCTTGCCGCGACGGCTGACGACGATGCCGTGATGCTTCAGGTCGAGCAGGATCTGTTCGAGAAACTTCTTCGGGATCTTCTGCTGCGCTGCGATATCGGAAATCATCACCGGTTCGTCGGCATCGGCATCAGCCAAAACCGTGAGCGCCCGCAGCGCATATTTCGCCTTTTGCGTAATCATCTCAGACCATCGACACACACAGGCAGCGCGAATCTTCGCACTGCTTCAAGATTACTTTTGCCTCTATTGCACAGTCAGCATGAACGGAATTTGAACGCGCCGGAGAAAGACTTGAGAGACAAGCACTTCGGCCTTGTTTTTCATTCTTGGCCAAGCCCAAACAATCTATGCCAAAACAGCGGGTCCTGCACCTTTTTCGGCATCAATTCAGATTTCCGATTGACAGGCTGCGTGTAACTCTACTATTTTTATAGACATTCAAGCCGCCGACGTGGATTTCTGTCCGCGGGCGGCTGCTTTTCTGCATTGCGGCAGCTTCGGAGAGATATTTGCTCCTCCGGCCGCAGCTTTCGAAATCCCTTTTTCTGTCCGATCCATGATCGAACTGCGATACTCCCGGTAACAACGGACAGGATTCTCATGACTGCTACCAATCCTATTGCAGAAGCCGAGGCGCTGAACGACAAGCTGGCAGGCCTCGACCTCGCCGGACGTCTGTCGCTGGTCTCCGGCCTTGGCGGCCGCGTGGTGTTCACCACCTCGCTCGGCATCGAGGACCAGGTCATATCAGCCGAGATCGGCACGCACCGCCTGCCGATCGATGTCGCGACGTTACAGACCGGCCGGCTGTTTCCCGAAACGCTTTCGCTGATCGACGAGACCGAGAGCCAGTACGACATCCATATCCATCGCTACGAACCCGAACAGGCCGATATCGACGCCTACGCGGCGAAGTACGGCATGAACGGTTTCTACGAAAGCGTCGAAGCCAGGCATGCCTGTTGCGGCGTGCGCAAGCTGAAGCCGCTTGCGCGCGCACTCGAAGGTGCTGCGATCTGGATCACCGGCCTGCGCCGCGGCCAGTCGGCCAACCGCGCCGAAACGCCGTTTGCCGAATATGACGCCGAACGCCACCTTTTGAAGGTCAACCCGCTCGCCGATTGGGACATCGACAAGATCAAGGCCTTCGTCACCGACAATGGCGTGCCTATCAATCCGATGCATGCCCGCGGCTATCCCTCGATCGGCTGCGAGCCCTGCACCCGCGCCATCAAGCCGGGCGAGCCGGAACGCGCCGGCCGCTGGTGGTGGGAACAGGATGAGAAGCGCGAATGCGGCCTGCATGTCGCCGAAGAGGCGACTCCGATCGCCGTGCAGCAATAAGAAGTCTGGAGTACGAAATGCCCGATACCCGTCAGGATACTGAACTGACCAATCCGCAAAGTGCCAAGCCGCCGCTCGACCCGCATCTGAAAGCGCTGGAAAACGAAGCGATCCACATCTTCCGCGAAGTTGCCGCCGAATTCGAGCGTCCCGTGATGCTCTATTCGATCGGCAAGGATTCCTCCGTGCTGCTGCACCTTGCCCGCAAGGCCTTTTATCCCGGCCGCGTGCCCTTCCCGCTGCTGCACGTCAACACGGGCTGGAAGTTCGCGGAGATGATCACCTTCCGCGACGAGATCGTGAAGAAATACGATCTCGACCTGATCGAGCACATCAATCCGCGCGGTGCGGCCGAAAACATCACGCCGTTCACCTACGGCTCGGCCCGCTATACCGACGTCATGAAGACGGAAGCGCTGCGCAACGCGCTTGACGCCGGCCAGTACGACGCGGCTTTCGGCGGCGCGCGGCGCGACGAGGAAGCCTCGCGCGCCAAGGAGCGCATCTACTCCTTCCGCACGCCCGACCATCGCTGGGATCCGCGCAACCAGCGCCCTGAGCTGTGGAACGTCTATAACGGCCAGATCCGCAAGGGCGAAAGCGTTCGCGTCTTCCCGCTGTCGAACTGGACCGAGGTCGATATCTGGCGCTACATCCAGGCCGAAGAGATCCCGATCGTGCCGCTCTATTTCGCCGCCAAGCGCCCCTATGTCGAGCGCGACGGCATGATGATCGCGGCATCCGATCCGCGCCTCGAACTGCTGCCCGGCGAAACGAAGCAGGAAGACTTCATCCGCTTCCGCACGCTCGGCTGCTTCCCGCTGACGGGCGCGATCCGCTCGACGGCCACCACCCTCGAAGACATCATCGCGGAGCTTGAGATCGCTACGGTTTCCGAGCGCCAGGGCCGCGCCATCGACCGCGACCAGTCCGGTTCCATGGAAAAGAAGAAGCGTGAAGGATATTTCTGAGATGACCGCAGCAATTCCCGCAAACGTCGTCGCCGTGCCCGCCGCCGAGCCTCTCAAGGCCGTGCGCGACTCGCGCCCGTTGCGCCTCATCACCTGCGGCAGCGTCGATGACGGCAAGTCCACCCTGATCGGTCGCCTGCTCTGGGATACCAAAGCGGTCAAGGAAGATCAGGCGGCAACGCTTCGCCGCGATTCCACCGGCAAGCAGAACGATCTCGGCCTGCCCGATTTCGCGCTGCTGCTCGATGGCCTGCAGGCCGAGCGCGAACAGGGCATCACCATCGATGTCGCCTATCGCTACTTCTCGACCGACAAGCGTTCCTTCATCGTCGCCGACACGCCCGGACACGAGCAGTACACTCGCAACATGGCGACCGGCGCATCCACAGCCGATCTCGCCGTGCTGCTGGTCGATGCCCGTGCCGGCATCCTCGAACAGACGCGCCGTCATGCGACGATCGCTTCTCTGCTCGGCATCAAGCAGTTCGTGCTTGCCGTCAACAAGATCGACCTGACGAACTACGACCGCGCCGGTTTCGACAAGATCACCCATGAGTTCAAGGAATTCGCGCTGTCGCTTGGCGTCAAGCAGATCACCGCGATCCCGATGTCGGCACTGAAGGGCGAAAACGTCGTTTACTCCGGCCAGGCTGCCATGCCCTGGTATAACGGCCCGACGCTGGTCGAGACGCTGGAGCATGCCACCGTGCGATCCGGCCAGACCACCGGTTTCCGCCTCTCGGTACAGCGCGTCTCGCGCCCCGGCGAAAGCTTCCGCGGCTATCAGGGCACGGTTGCGGGCGGCTCGGTGAAGCCGGGCGACAGCGTCATGATCCTGCCGTCCGGCATGGTCGCCAACGTCACCAAGATCGTCACCTTCGATTTGGTGCGCAATGCCGCGGTTACAGGCGATGCGATCACGCTCGTGCTCGACCGCCAGGTGGACGTGGCGCGCGGCGATATGATCGTTTCGATCGACAGCCAGCCGCAGACCGGCCTTGCCTTCGACGCGCAGGTCGTTGCCCTGCAGCCGGAAGGCATCGAAGCCGGCAAGCGTTACTGGCTGAAGAGCGGTTCGCGCCGCCAGCGTGTTCAGGTGGAACCGGTCAGCCAGCTCGAGTTGAAGACCGGCACGTGGAACGCCGCCCAGCGGCTTTACATGAACGCCATCGGCAAGGTGCGCCTCGTGTTCGACGAAGCCGCGATCTTCGATCCCTATGAGCAGAACCGCGCCACCGGCTCCTTCATCCTGATCGACCCGGAAACCAACAACACCATCGCCGGCGGCATGGTGACCGGCAAGCGTGCCGATGTCAGCGGCCTGCATGGCAGCGACGCGCGCGTGATCCTGTCGCTCCCGGCCGATCTTGCCGAGCAGATCATGGCAAGCGAACTGTTCGCCAACCGCAGTCATGAGGCAGAGGTTCGCCGGATGACGGCGTCGGAAGCGGCCGAGCTCTGGTCGAGCGCGGCAAGCGATATCTGAGATTGAAAAGGGGCCAAGCGGCCCCTTTTTTCATGGCGAATTATCGCGTCGAGCCGCGTGGAATGATGGAGAAGCCAATATTGACCTTGTCTTCATCAAGCGGTTCGTCGCGGATGGCGCGCAGCAGCATGTCGGCCACGCGATAACCGATATCGTGGCGCGGGATATACACCGTCGTCAGCGTCGGCTGGGTGAAGGCCGAAAATTCCAGATTGTTGAAACCGCAAATGCCAAAATCCTCCGGCACGCGGATGCCGCGCTCTTTGCATTCGATGAGGACGCCGAGCGCCAGTTCGTCGCTCTGGGCATAGACGGCATCGACATCGGGCACGCGCTGCAACAAACGGGAAAACAGTTCCCTGCCGAGGCCGATCCGGCTTGCCGCGTCCCCGCCGATGACGAGATCCTCGTCGAAACGCCCGGCCTCCCGCATCGCAGCCTGATAACCCTCTAGGCGACGGCGCGAGCGGACGTCGCCACCGCGGCCGACGAAGCCGATCCTGCCATAGCCCCGCGACAACAGAAAGCGGGTGGGTTCGACGCCTGCTGCATAATGATCGAGACCGACAACCAGCTTTTGCGGCTCCTGGCTGAGATCGGTGATATGGGCGATCGGACAGGGGGCGCCCTCGATAAGCGGCAGGAGATTGCGATAGGATTCGGCGCCGGCGATGATGACGCCGGCCGGCTTTTGCGTCAGGAAGGATTTCAGCAGACCGGCCTCCCCTTCGACATGATGCAGCGTGCTGGAATATTGCACGGTGAACTCGGTGCTGCGAAAGCGGTCCTCGATACCGGTCATCAGGCCGGTGAAACCGTACTGGTGCAGGGCAGGCGTGAGGACGCCGACGATGCCGTTGTGGCGGCCGGCCAGCGCGCGCGCCGCGAGATTGGGGATATAACCCATCTCCTCCACCACGCGCAGGATGGTCTCACGCAGATCCTCAGAGACGATTTCAGGATTGCGAAGCGCACGCGAAATCGTGATGGGACTGACGCCCACCTTCTTCGCCACATCGCTCAGCTTCACATGCGCCCCGCGCGTAGGCTTTTGCCCCGGCTCCACTGACTTTCTCATTACCCCTCGTAAGCCGCCGCGAGACTCGCCTGCCCTCGATTCGCAGCCTTCACTTTCTGAAGAAGAAATAATTTAGAGTCTACTAACATTTTATATTCGCAACGGAATCCCGGATTGAAATGCGAAGAGAGGGCAGCGGCATCGTCTATCCGGATTACGGGCGGCGGGAGCGATCGGATTACTCTCGGCGGGGAATAAGTTCATTATTTCAGGATGAAACCGTTGCCGGGAACGCGAGGCGGGCCGAAATTGCTGACGCGCGCCGGCAGCGTCGGGACAAAGATTAAATTCCGGAAATATCTTACAAATCGGCAATATAAACATGATCAATATTTAATTTGTAAAGCTGCCGCGCGAGATCATATGAATCCTCAACGCGAATTCTTCTATTCCCGTCGTCGCACAACCGCTTCCGAACAGAGGAATTGGCGCCAAACGCCATCCGACGCCAGGTCCATGACATGGAACCACGACGCCATCAAAGCCAACGCTCTCGCAAGGGACCATCCCCATGTCACATATTCTCAGCAAACATCGCGCCGCAGCGCTTGTCGGGGCCGCCATCATCGCCGGCGCTGCATGCCTGCCCTTCGCGGTCAACTCGTCCAGCGCCTTTGCCGCACCTTCGGATACCGGTGGTGTTCTTGCCGCCAGCGGCTCCTTCGCCTCCGTCGTCGACGCGGACAAGCCTGCCGTCGTCACCATCACCACGACGATGAAGGCGACCGACGTCAGCGCCGACCAGGAATCGCCGATGGACGAGCAGTTCCGTCAGTTCTTCGAGGACCAGGGCATCCCGCTGCCGCGCCCGGCGCCGCAACATCGGGGGTCCCAGCACGCGATGGCCCTCGGCTCCGGCTTCATCATCAATTCTGACGGCGTGATCGTGACCAACAATCATGTCATCGACAATGCCGTCGACATCAAGGTGACGCTCGACGACGGCACGGAGCTTCCGGCCAAGCTCATTGGCACCGACCCGAAATCCGATATCGCCGTTTTGAAGATCCAGGCGCCGAAGCCGCTTCAAACCATCGCCTGGGGCGATTCCGACAAGCTGAAACTCGGCGACCAGATCCTTGCGATCGGCAATCCTTTCGGCATCGGCACCACGGTGACGGCTGGCATCGTCTCGGCGCGCGGCCGCGACCTGCACAGCGGGCCCTATGACGATTTCATCCAGATCGACGCGCCGATCAACCATGGCAATTCCGGCGGGCCGCTGGTCGATCGTGACGGCAATGTCGTCGGCATCAATACCGCCATTTATTCGCCGAACGGCGGCAGCGTCGGCGTCGGCTTCGCCATCCCCTCCGACGAGGCCAAGGCGATCGTCGCCAAGCTGCAGAAGGACGGCTCGATCGATCACGGCTATCTCGGCGTGCAAATCCAGCCTGTGACGAAGGACGTTGCCGATGCCGTCGGCCTCGCCAAGACCGGCGGCGCGCTGGTTGCCGCCGTCACTGCCGATACGGCGGCAGCGCGCGCCGGCCTGAAGCCGGGTGATATCATTACCGCTGTCGGCAGCGAAACGGTGAAGACCCCGAAAGACCTGTCTCGCCTCGTCGCCGATCTTTCGCCGGGTGCGAAAGAATCCGTCAGCGTCTGGCGCGACGGCAAGACGATCGATCTCGGCGTCACCGTCGGCGGCAATGAAAACAGCCAGAAACAGGCAGCAGCCGAGAACTCCGACAGCCAGGGCCAGAACACCGGCCAACCGAGCCTCGGCATCGGGCTCGCCGACCTGACGCCGGACGTGCGTCAGCAGCTCGACCTGCCGCGCTCCGTCAGCGGCGCAGTCGTCGCCAGCGTCAACCCCGACAAGGCGGCCGCCGCCGCCGGCATCCAGTCGGGCGACGTCATCGTCTCGGTGAACGACAAGCCGGTCCACAACGCCCGTGACGTCAAGGCTGCGGTTGCGGAAGCCGGCAAGGCCGGCCGCAAGTCGGTGCTGCTGCTCATCGAGCGCGACGGCAACAAGACCTTCGTGGCCGTGCCTTTCGCCGCTGCCTGAACCGCATCGATAAGCCACTGCGCCCGGGCTTCTCCCCGGGCTCAGTCATTTTCAGCCGAGTACCGTTTTGAGGTCAGTTGCCAGCTTTTGAACGGCAGCAGGTTCGGCCTGCGAGATGCCGAAGAGAACGCCGCTGGCGGATTTGCCGATAAAGAAATCCGACATCGGCATCAGCCCATATCCTGAAGAATTCATCCTCGTGACGATTGCCCGGTCATCGGTCGCCCCGTCGCGAAACCAAGCCGCAAGCTGCAAGCCGCCATCGCCACCCGATACGGCAAGATGGTCTGAAAAATGCGAATTCAGCATCTCGATCGTGCGGGCCATACGATCGGCATATTGCAGGTTCATGCGCCTGACATAGGCGCGCAGCCTGCCCTCGTTGATGAAATCGGCAAGGGCCGCCTGAATATGGCTGGAGACGGCAACGCCCTTGCGCTGCAGCGCTTCCGACGCTTCGGCCACGAGCCAGCGCGGCACGACCGCATAGGCGACACGCAGGCCGGGCGCCAGAATCTTTGAGAAGGTGCCGACATAGGCCACGACGTCTGCCCGGTCGATTCCCTGCAAGGCAGCGATCTGGCGCGAGCCGTATTGAAAGTCACTGTCGTAATCATCTTCGACGATGAGGCTTCCATACCGTCGTGCTGTCTCCAGCAGCGCCAGCCGACGCGGCAGGCTGAGGGTAACTCCCGTCGGGTATTGATGGGACGGGGTTACGTAGACCAGCACCGGTTGCGGGCCTTGCGCCCTGGAAACGTCGATACCCTGCTCATCGCACGGGACCGGCACAATTTCAGCGCCGGCATCGCCGAGCAACGCGCGGGCGGTGGGATAACCGGGGTCTTCCATCCAAGCGACGGTGCTGGCGCTCCGTCTCAACATCGTTCTCGCCAGCATATCGATCGCTGCACGCGTGGAAGGCACGATCAGGATCTGCTCGGGAACGGCCACCACGCCGCGCGTCGTCGAAATATGTTCGAGAATGGCCTGGCGCAGCTCGAAAATGCCGGTCGCATTCTCATAACCGAGATGCTGGATGCGGAAGGAGCGGCTGCGGGCAGCAAGACAACGGCTCCAGACGGCGTGCGGAAAGTTCGATACGTCGGGCACGGCCGGCCTGAACAGGGCGTGATAGGGCGGCTTGTCCGGCCGCATCTCCTCGATGAGAGAACGGTCATCCACCCGCCGTTCGACCTGCATCCGCGCAAGGGCGGCAATGCGTGTCGCCGCACCGGCGGCGGCTTCGAGATAGCCCTCGGATTTCAAGCGGTCATAAGCCTCGACTGCGGTGGAGCGCGCGACACCCAGCGAGGCCGCAAAAGCGCGCGTCGAGGGCAGCTTTTGGCCGGCCGGGAGCTGGCCGAGCAGAATGCGGTCTCGGAGGCTTCGATAGATCTGGCCCGCAAGATCGCCTGCGCCGCGATCGAGCTCGAGCCATGTGGGTGCTGACGTCATTTTATCACTGGTCTTCTCAAAAGATCACAACTGGACTTTTACTCCAGTCCATTTGCGAGGCAAGACCAGCAAGGTTCGATGCAACAATGGACATGACGACGATGGATCTCTCCGACTGGAAGGCTGTGGCCCGCCCCGCCCGCGCCCCGATTGACGGCCGCTATACCCGCCTGGAACCGCTCGAGGCCGCAAAGCATGGCGCCGATCTTCTTCGCTCGGCGCAGCAGCCCGGCGCCGATGACCGCTTCCGCTATCTCTTTGAAGACGCACCTGCCGACATGGCAGCCCTCACCCCCTGGCTGACGAAGGCTGCGGCCAGCGAAGATCCGCTATTCCTCGCCGTCATCGACAAGGCGACGGGACGCGCGGAAGGCCGGCAGGGACTGATGCGCATCGATACCGCCAACGGTGTCATCGAGATCGGCAACATCCTCTGGGGACCGGCGATTGCCCGCACGCGCGTAGCAACGGAAGCGCTTTATCTCTGCGCCGCTTACGTCTTCGACACGCTCGGTTATCGCCGTTTCGAATGGAAGTGCAACAATCTCAACGAACCGTCGAAACGCGCCGCCGAGCGTTTCGGCTTCTCCTTCGAAGGCATCTTCCGCCAGCATATGGTGCAGAAGGGCCGCAATCGCGACACCGCCTGGTTTGCCATGACGGATGCGGATTGGCCGAAGCTCAAGGCAGGATACGAAGCATGGCTTTCGCCAGGCAATTTCGATGCCGACGGCCGGCAAAAGAGCAAGCTCAACTTCTGAACGAGCGCGAGCGACATCAAAGCCGTGGCCGCGGAAGCCGGCAGAGCCGGCCGTGAGCCTGGAAGCGGGCTTTTGGCCGATCGGGGCAAGCGTTAATGCCGGCGCCGAGGCCGGAGCGTGGAATGTTCAGCCTCGGTGCAGAAAGACCGCGCTTCTGTCCAGGAAAATGACAGACAAACAACGGTTGCACCGTAGCCTGACAGCCTCGCCTGAACGTCGATGCACAATCTCTGGGTGAATTAACCCTACTGGCTTACCTTAATATCAGCATCCGCTTGAATACCGCAGCCCCTGTGCCATCGTAGCCTTGCGATAATCATTTGGTCTCCAAGAGCGACACGCCATGGGGATCACGGCTCGACCCTTCGTGGAAGGCGGGCTTCTGCGCATGGCTCAGCAATGTCAGACGGAGGGTATGCCATGAACAACGTATTGGAATTTCGGGCAAAATGCTCACATGCCGACACTCTTTCCGATTGCCGGGGGGCGCTTGAATCGGCCGTGATGAAGATCGTCAGTGACGCTGTCAGCAAGGGATATTCGCCCGCTGAAGCAGCCATGGTGGTTGCCGATATCGCTGACGACTACATTCTCATGCTGTCGCGGCAACCACGGCACTGATGCGTATTCCGGACGCCTTCTCAACCTAACGCCACCTTGGCTGCCGCGGTGGAGCATTGGCCTGGATTTCATGGAGCGGCGCCCGATGGCCGAGGAGTTTCTTCAGCTTCTTCTCCTCCGCCGGGCCGATCCCGAACTTGCGGCAATGCTCGGCAATATCGTGTTCGCGAGGACCGGGGATACGAACTTGGCGATTGTTCATGGTCTTCATGGCTACTTCCTCCTGGAAGAAGAACTACCACGCCGCCGATTTGTTCGTTAGCGATCTCTAAATCTAGACCTTCAGGCGCTTCGACAGAATCTACGAGCTGCGAATCGGGATTGCCGCATCGGTGATCATGTTGATCCGGACGAACGCGAACCTGGCGATCCCGATCGAAAGCTGCCGAGCACCCATCAGAGCCGCCTTTGGCGAGATTGCGGACGGCAACGCGTTGGCTATCGGGGCCGTTTGTCGGAAATTCGGCTGGCAGTTTTCCTGGTGTCCATGCAAATGACGCGGCATCGCCTCAGATGGCCGCGAGTATCGGGGTCGATCGGGTAGGAGCACTGCTGTGCAGTGCGGCGCCGTATCAATCGGGAAAAGGCAAAATATAAGATAGCCCAGAAATGGTCTCCGCTATATATACACCCCTTGGATGAATGGGAGATCAATGAATGATCGTGTCGCGTTTGGGCGGGAAGCGAGTTCTTGCAGTTGCAATCTGTCTTGGGGCGGCGTTCATTGTGGGCGTCGCCGTTCAGAACTACAAGGCCACAACAAAGCTGAGAGCCGAGAATAAGCAGATCAACAAGCAGCTCGCCGCCATGTCGGAAAATCTGAAGCAGCTGACCGCGGTGGCGGAGAATCTGAAACAACTAGGCAATTTGCCCCTGGCTTATGCAGAGACGCCGGAAGGCTTGAAACTCGTTCCCGCCGAACATGGTGTGACAAAGGACGACCTTGATTTCGTCAAGCGCTTCAGAGGACCTCTCCTCGATCTGAAGACGAACTTCGAAACGACATCCCCCCGCGATATCAAAAAGCTTCTTCACTCTAGCTTGCTGGCAGAATTCGAGCGCGATCCGAGAAACTTGACCCTGGCAGAAACGAAGCGGAGGGCGTTCATCACGTTTGCCATGCTGCGAGTGAATGGGTCGATGCCGACTTATGAGGTCAGGGACACAGTCCCGAACGATTTCAAGAGCATGCTTTTGGGCACCAGCGGAAATTGTAGCGATTTCACGATCCGGGTCATGATGGTTGCCGAAGCACTAGGGCTGAAAGCCGCCCTGATTTCTGCCAACACGCCATCGCTGCCGGGTCACGTCTTTGCTGACGTCTACGATCCGGAAGAAGATACCGCATATATGCTGGACGCAAATTTCAATGTTCTGATCGCAAGAGAACACACGCAGGGACGCGGCTTTTTTGAAACACTTCTCGCCAGCAACCAGGTTGATCAGGACAACTTCTCGCGGGTCGCCAGCGTAAAGGCGTTGCCCGTTTACTTCAGGTACGTCGATCCCGGTGAGAAGGGCTTGTATGGCACTCCCTTGACCGCGAGCTATATCAATGAGATCCGCAGCAAGCGCGAGGACACCTGGCGCCAATGGACATCGCAGGATCTGGACGATCTCGTGGATTGGTGGAAGCGTATTCCCGATAATCGGCCTCGCACACTGGCCGAGTTTGAGGTGTATCTGACCAAAATCCCTGACGAGTTCGACTCATCCGGAGATTACGCGGCTCGCCTTCGGACGGTTGCTGAAGTCGAACTGCCTGAGCCCGCCAAGTTGGCTCAGACCAAGTGAGCATCTAAGGCTCACTTTTGCGGCAACGTCGCCGCTCCGAACTACAGGACGACACGCGCGTTCCCATGCTTTTATACAGCAATGCCCAAGAATGAAAAACCCCGCCGAAGCGGGGTTTCTAGCTGGTCGGAGTGGAGTGATTCGAACACTCGACCCCCACGTCCCGAACGTGGTGCGCTACCAGACTGCGCTACACTCCGTGACCAGCGGCGCTTCTATAGAACAGCCTATCTGGTTGCACAAGCACCAAATTCCAAAAAATCGGTGGAATTTTTGACGGGGGCGTGACAGGCCTCGAACGGCAGCTGCTGCTGCAAAAAGACACACCCGAAGCAAATCGAACGGAAGTGTAAAAGGGCCAATTTTCTTTTGCCGGGTTCCGCGCTAAAGGGCTCGGCGGGACAGGCGAAACCGCCGTGATGGCGGCCTCGCAGCCAATGCGCTAGAGATCAGGGACGACACGATGAAACTCCGCACTATGACCGCGGCCGGGCTTGCGATTGCGCTCGCCGGATGCACGACCATTCCTTCCGCCGGCAATCCGATCGAGGCCCGCTGGGTCGGCAAGTCGGCCGGCATCTTCTTTGCCGCCTTCGGCCCGCCGATCAGCGACCGCGAGGAAGGCGCCTCCACCATCTATACATGGCGCGGCGGCTACAAGACCGTGCGCATTCCGGCGAAATACGCCGAAGGCGCCGACGGCAAGCGCGGCAAGCAGATTTCCGCCGCCCGCACCGCCTATCTGCGCTGCCAAGCCGAAATCACCACCAGCTCCGACTACACGATCCGCGACATCCGCACCGTCGCCGACATCCCCGGCGTCAACGGCCCGTCCTATTGCGCCGAGTTCCTGGCGCCCGAACAGAAGTAACGGGCGCTTTATTCGAGACACCTCACAGGCGGCCGCAATTGCCGCCTGTTTTCGTTTGTCGTCGCCGTCTATCCGCTCGCCGCGCCGCCCGTTCTTGACCTCAGGCTGAAGAAGCCGGAGGTGGCGTGCAGCACTTCCTGACGGTCTCAGGAGGGCGCTTTACCGCAGGGCATCGGCACTCGTCTTTCCTCCTCGGCGATCCCCCTGATCCAGTCGCGCAGCGACGCGGCAGCGGGAGGCAGCGCGCGGGTGCTGTTCCAGGTGAGGTAATAGGCCCCGGGATCGGGAACGACCAGATCGGTGAAGCGCACCAGATCCCCCTTTTCGATGAGGGGGGCGACCATACGGTGCCATCCGACGACCAGCCCCTGGTCGGCCATGGCAGCCTGGAGCGCCACGCTGAACTTGCCGAAACGTCTTCCGCTGGAGGCGTGATAGGGCACGCCGCCGCGCGCCAGCACCTCTTCCCAACCGGTCCAGCCGGGCTCGACCCACTCGACATTCAACAGCGGCAGATCGGCAAGATCTGCGGCCGAGGCGCCGGCATGCCTCTCCGCAAAACCCGGACTGCAGACCGGATAGAGACAGTCTTCAAAGAGAAATTCCGCCGTCTCGTTGATCCATTTGCCCGATCCGTAGCGGATGCGAAGCTCCAGCTGGGAGCGGTGGAAGATCTTGAAGCTGTCACCGATCAGGTGATCGACCGATATATCGGGGAAACGCCGCCAGAAATCTGGCATCCTGGGGATCAGCCACATCGTCCCGAACACGTCGCTGCAGGCAATGGTCACGTTGCGCGCGCTGTTTCCCTGCTTGATCGAATTGACGACATCGGAAGCCTTGGAGAAGCCGCTTGCCAAGGCCCGGTACAATTCCTCGGCAGGTGCGGTCAGCATCACCCCCTTGCCGGTGCGCACGAAAAGAGCGGCGCCGATTTCCTGCTCCATCGACTTGATCTGCCGGCTGACCGCCCCGGTGGTGACGTTGAGCTCGGCCGCCGCCAAGGTGAAATTGCCGTGCCGGGCGGAGGCCTCGAAGGTGGCAAGAGCTGTCAGGGACGGCAGACCATAGAAACGGCGAACCATCGATTTCTCCCATCCATCCCTGGCTGCATGCCGATAGCAGCGTTGATATTGCCGCACAGTAACCCAGCTATTCCGCCCTGTCTTGAGTTTAACTCAACACATGCCGGATTTTTATGTGCCTTGTCTTCAAGGCCTGCCTGCCGCTTTCATAGCGATCGTCGCGGCACTCTGACTTCTTGAGGCCGCAGAACAGAGGGAACAAAAAATGAAAAAATTGCTTGCATCCACATGTCTGCTGGCCGGCCTTGCCGGCGGCGCATCGCTTTCTCATGCGGCCGAATGCGGAGACGTGGTCTTGGCCGTCCACAATGCGCAGAGCGCCGAACTCCTGACCTTCGTCGACAAATTCATTCTTGAGAATGGTTACGGCTGCAACGTCGAAACCGTTCCCGGCGACACGGTGCCGACCACGACATCGATGGTGGAGAAGAGCGAACCCGACGTCTCATCCGAAACCTGGATCGACCTGCTGCCCGAGATCGTTCCGCGCGGTGTTCAGGAAGGCAAATCGTCTTCGGCGCCCCGGCCCTTCCCGATGGCGGCATTCAGGGCTGGTGGATCCCGAAATATCTGGCCGACGCCCATCCCGACATCAAGACCGTCGCGGATGCTCTTGCCCATCCCGAGCTCTTTCCCGACCAGGAAGACCCGAGCAAGGGCGTGATCTTCAACGGCGCCGAAGGCTGGGGGGCGACTGTCGTCACGACGCAGTTGTTCAAGGCGTACAAAGCCGCCGACAAGGGCTTCAATCTGATGAACCCGGGCTCGGCAGCCGGGCTCGACGGTGCAATCGCCAAGGCCTATGAACGCAAGGAAGGCTTCGTCACCTATTACTGGGCGCCGACGGCGCTGCTCGGGAAATATCAACTGGTGATGCTCAAGCAGAATGCTCCGGCTGATCCCGTCGAATGGAAGCGCTGCATCACCAACCTCGCCTGCCCCGATCCGAAGGTCGCCGACTGGCCGGTCGACAAGGTGATGACTGTCCTCACTAAGAAATTTGCCGACCGCACCAGCCCCGAAGTCATGGCCTATTTCAACAAGCGCGGCTGGAGCAACGACACCGTCGGCAAGATCATGGCGTGGGAAACGGAAAACCAGGGCACCGGCGAAGACGGCGCTAAGCGCTTCCTCGAACAAGACGAGGCCATCTGGTCGCAATGGATT
The DNA here is from genome assembly GCF_047445895.1 of Rhizobium sp. BR 249. NCBI lineage: Bacteria > Pseudomonadati > Pseudomonadota > Alphaproteobacteria > Hyphomicrobiales > Rhizobiaceae > Rhizobium > Rhizobium sp. BR 249. The sequence continues at coordinate 18,618 of NZ_JARWKX010000007.1, forward strand.
CCGGCTGGTGTCGCCGAGAAAATAAAGGCCGCCCTTTAGTGAACGAGGAGAAGGTGGCTGCCGCCGCCTTCTTCCCGCCTGCGGGGAGAAGAGATATGCCGCGATCCCTCTGCTCGTAAGGTACGTCGCTTCTCCCCGCCAGACGAGTTCCGAAAGACAAGACGAGTGGCTCGGCCCTTTGATTTCGCGAAAGCGAGGTTAGTCCGCGCTACAGGCATTTAACCTGACCGGCTGCCGCATAAGCGGAATAATTGCAAAACAGCAATCCGATAATGAGGATCATGCCATGGCAGGCTGCCCGAAAGAACGAATGTCGACATATTGACGGACGAAAAATCGCTGCCACCACCACGGCGAGGCTGGGGGTCGCAATCGCCCAGAACAGCATGTTCAGCGGCGGGAAATACAGTAGAATGAGCCCCCAGCAGCTAGCATATTTGTCGGTACTGGCCGTCCGGTATGCCTGCAAAGCGAACGCTCCCCATAGCAAGACGTGGAGCAGGATCAGCGCCCATCTCCAGCCCTCCTTCGCTGTATCACGGCCAAATGCCATAGGAATTCTCTCCTAGATGCTTCGAAACTCGACCACCCGGCATGACGAAACGGATCAACGTTTGCTCGGTGGCATGGCGGTAGATTGCCTGTATAGTCATCAGGTGCCACCCGAACGAGGCGCCCGCCTACGCGGCCTCCTCTTTCTCAGCCGCACCCTCCGCCAGCTTGCGCGCCGCGACGAAATCGACCTTGCCCGAACCCAGCACCGGCACCTTGCCGATCGTGACTTCGGCCGGGACCATCATGTCCATGGCGCCCTTCGATTTGGCGAAGGCGAGGAATTCGGTGCGGGTGGCGGTTTCGGCGTCGGTGAGCAGCACCAGGCGCTCGCCCTTCTTGGAGTCGGGCAGCGAAGAGACGACCGAGAGAGCGCCGGGCCAGAGCTCGGCGGCGAGCGCTTCGATGGCTGCGAGCGACACCATTTCGCCGCCGATCTTGGCAAAGCGCTTGGCGCGGCCGCGGATCTTGACGAAGCCGTCCTCGTCGATGGTGACGATGTCGCCGGTGTCGTGCCAGCCATCGGCAAGCGGTTCGAGCACGCCGGGCTTTTCGGCGCGGAGGTAGCCGGCCATGACATTGGCGCCGCGCACATGCAGCCTTCCGCCCTCATCGATGCCGGGCACCGGTTCGAGCTTCCATTCTATGCCCGGCAGGATTTTGCCGACCGTGCCGGAGCGGTTGTACATCGGCGTGTTGATCGAAATCACAGGCGCCGTCTCGGTGACGCCGTAGCCTTCGAGGATGCGCAGGCCGAATTTTTCCATATAGGTGTGGCGGGTTGCGGCCTTCACCGGCTCGGCGCCGGCGAAGATATAGCGGATCGAGCGGAAGTCGTAGGGATGCGCCGTTCTCGCATAACCGTTGAGGAAGGTATCGGTGCCGAAGATGATCGTGGCGTTGGAAACATAGATCAGCTCCGGCACGATGCGGTAATGCAGCGGCGAAGGATAGAAATAGACCGGCACGCCCGAGATCAGCGGCAGCACGGTGCCGGCCGTCAGCCCGAAGGAATGGAAGACCGGCAGGATGTTGAACACCTTGTCGCCGCTGTGGAAATCGATGCGGGCGGCGGCCTGGGCGGCGTTCGACAGCACGTTGCGGTGGGTCAGCACCACGCCCTTCGGCGTGCCTTCCGAGCCTGAGGTGAAGAGAATGACCGCCGGATCGTCGGCCTGGCGCTTGACCAGCGGCCGCGCCTTGCGGAGAAGCCCGATGATCTTGTCCTTGAAGCCGATTTCGGCCCTGAGATCATCGAGCCAGACGATGGTCAGCTGCTTTTCCAGCTCCTCGATGACAGGGCCGAGCTTGGCCTGGGTGACGAAGGCGCGCGAGGTCAGCACGTGTTTGACCTCGGCCGCCTTGCAGGCCGAGAGGATGTTGGCGGCACCGGCGGTAAAATTCAGCATGGCCGGCACCTTGCCCGCACTCATGACGCCGAGAATGGTGGCGGCGGCGCCATTGGCATTCGGCAGCATGACGCCGAGGTTCTGTTCCGGGAAACGGGCGCGGAATTTCGCGCCGAGCACGGCAGCCCCGGTCAAGAGCTTGCCATAGGTCAGCCGGCCGGTGACCGGATCTTCGACGGCAAGCTTTTTCATGCCGAATTCGTGGCCGGCCTCAATGACACGATCGAGCACGGTCGACGAGGTATCGGCGGTGCGGAACAACAGGTTCGACATCACCTGGTAGAGCGCGGCACCCGCCGCCGTGCGGCGCTTGCGGCCTTTCAGCTCCGGCGGCACTTCGAGCTTCACCGGTTCGAGAATGGTGACTTTGACCTTGGGAAACAGCCGGCGGCGGATCTTGCCGTCGTCGAGATAGGAGAAATAGGTCTTCTCCAGCCCGTCGATCTTCACCGGCACCACCATCGAGCCGGTCTTGTCGGCGACCATGGCCGCGCCGTCATAGACTTTCATCAGCGTGCCGGTCACCGTCAGGCGGCCTTCGGGGAAGATGCCGATCGGGTTGCCTTCCTGCGCAACCTTGATCAGCGAGCGCGTCGCCATCGGCTTGGTCGGGTCGAGCGGCAGGAATTTGCACATTTTCAGGAAGGGCCGCACCCACCAAGCCTGGGCGATCTTGTAGTCGACGGCGAAGACCGGCTCTTCCTCGGTGATGGCAAGCGCCAAGGCCCCATCGAGCAGGCTGACATGGTTGAGCGCAATGATCGGCGCCGGGCCGGCCTTCTTGATATTTTCCAGCCCCTCGACCTCGAGCCGCATGAAGGCGCGGAACAGGATCGAGATGAAATCGCGGAAGGCATTGGTCGGCAGCGTCTTCAGCATCAGCCAGGCGACAGCGAAATTGATGATGCCGAGGCCGATCAAGATCTGAGGGATAGAGGCGCCGAGCGCCTGGATAACGGCGACGAGGCCGAGGCCGACGGTGATGAACAGCGCCGAGAGCACGTTGGCCGCACCGATGACGCGGGCGCGGCGATCCTCATGCGCCCAAGTCTGCAGGCCGGCGAAAGTCGGCACGGCGATGAAGGCGCCTGATATCGCCATGCCGGCGAGATCGATGGCGACGCGGATGGTATTTGGGCCGGCGAAGAAATCGAGGATCGTCGTCGCGTGCGACGTCGACGTGAGGCCCCAGAGGTTCCAGGCGAGATCGAGGCTGAAGAGGCCGAGCAGCGCGGTGCCGACAGGCGCCGGCAAGAGCACGATGCGGCCCGACGACATCCAGGCGGCAATGCCCGAACCGACGGCGACAGCGATGGCAAAGACCGTGAGATAGGCCGGCACGACGAGCTCGGAGCCGCCGAGCAGCTCGGTCACCATGGTCGGCAGGATGGAGAGAATGAAGGCGCCGACCAGCCAGAACCAGCAATTCATCAGCGCCGAGCGCCACAGCCGCTTGTCCTGACGGATTTCCATGACCAGCGTGAAGCTGGAGCGGATGACGTTGCGGTCGATCTGAAGATCGGGCGCCTTGGAGCCGGTCGCCGGGATCATGCGGGCTGACAGCCAGCAGAGCACCGACAGCCCCATCATCATCGAGCCGAAGAGGACGACGTTGTCGCCGCTGGAAAAGGCAAGAGCTGCGATGATCGTGCCGCCGAGGATGGCGATGAAGGTGCCGCCCTCGATCCAGGCATTGGCCTTCGGCAGGTCGCGGCGTTCGAGATGATCGGGCAGGATGCCGTATTTGATCGGCCCGAACAGCGCCGAGATGACGCCAAAGCCGAAGAGTGCGGCCATCAACACAAAAATCGAGGAGAAGCCGAGGCCGACAACGGCAAGGGCGGCAATGCCGATCTCGCAGCGTTTCAAGAGCTCGGCCACCTCAGCCTTGTCGTGCTTGTCGGCGATTTCGCCGCCGAGTGCGGAGAGCAGCAGGAAGGGCACGATGAGGATGACGCCGGCCAGCGTCACCAGTGCCGCGCCCTCGCTCGCCGACATTTTGTAGAGGATGAGGAAGACCAGGGTATTCTTGAGGAAATTGTCGTTGAAGGCGGTCAGAAACTGCGTCCAGAACAGTGGCGCGAATTTCCTCGATGTCATCAGATTGGTTTGCACGGCGGGACCCTCTTTCGATCGGCAGAGAAGGCCACAGAGTTGTTACGCAAAAGTTGAGTGCGTTAACAACTCTGCGATGTGGTTAAGGAAGATCAATCTTCATCGCTACGATTGAATTTGACCAGCAGCTTTTCGGTGCGGGCATCCTCGACCTTGCGAATCAGCTTCTCGGATTCGGCGTTGTCGCGCAGCGTCTTGGTGATATTCACCGTCGTCTGCACCAGCATCAGGATGCCCATGGCGAGATAGCCCTTGCCCCAGAGATCGAGCGGCATCATGTAAAGACCGAGCGCCAGCATGAAGGCGGCCGAGCCGAAAGAGATGTAGGAGAAGCTGACCCAGCTTGCGGAGTGTTTCTGGAAACTGTCGTTCATTGTCGTAATCCTTGTGTTCGATGAATGGGATTGGCACTGGATAAGGCTCAGGCGGCCGGGCTGACCCGGCTCTTCAGGCGGGCAAGCACGTCATCGGCTGATGTGCGCAGCGGCGGGCCGAAGCCGGCATTGGCAAGCTTCTCGATGATGCCGGCGGGCCTTGTCGCGCCTTCCATGTCCTTCAGCGCTGCTGATGTCAGCTCGTTCTGGCTCTGGCGCAGGCGAAGGCGGGCGAGCGTCTCCTCGGCATCGTCGAGCGTGGCGAAGCCGGGGCCGGCGACCGATACATCGAGCTTCTGCGCCTGCTCGGTGGCGCGGGCCAGCCGCTCGCCGCGCTGCAACTCCTGCAGCCTGGCTTCGGAGGCGCGCACGATCGCCTTCAGCTTGTCGATCGCGCTGACGAAGTGGCTCTGCGCCTTCTCAGACGCATCGCGCTCGGCTTCGAGAAAGGCGATCGCCTCGGCGGCTTCGCGGGCGAGCGGCTCATTGCCCTTGGAAAGCGCTGCGGTGGCGCGGCTTTCGAGATCGGCGATGCGGGCGAGGATCGTCGCGTGCTGGCCCTTCTCCTGCTCGTTCTGGGCGATGGCGACGGCGACGCTGCGGCGCGCCTGCTGGATCGCCTGGGCCGCATCGCGGATCTGCTGGGAAAGCAGCGGCACGGCGTTGCGATCGGCAAAGGCCTGCTCGGCATCATGCGCCCTGCCCCGCACCAAAATGGAAATCAATTTGAACATTTCCTTCCTCCGGTTTATGAACGTTGTTCACGAGATGAGTTATGGCAGAATCATGAACGCTGTTCAAGAATAATTTTGAACGACGTTCAAAAATTCGAAAGGGAATGGTTAATGGCCGGTCGACGGGAAGAAAAACGCGAGGATTTAAAGGCCCGGCTGATCGAGGCGGCGCGCGAGCGCATTGCCCGCGACGGCCTCTCCAGCCTCAGAGCCCGCGACATTACCCAGGATGCCGGCTGCGCGCTCGGCGGCCTTTACACCGTCTTCTCAGACCTCGCCGAACTCGTCATCCACGTCAATTCCGCGACGCTGAAGGCGCTGGAGGCGCGCCTGACACTTGCCGAGGCCAAGGAAAAAAGCCCGACCGATCGGCTCCGCAACCTCGCCCAGGGCTACCTCGCCTTCGCCGTCGAACACCGCAATCTCTGGAAGGCGCTGTTCGAGCACTCCCCCCCGGACACCAGCCCGACGCCGCAATGGCACCTCGACGAACACCTCTTCCTGATGGACGTGATCGCCGAACCGCTCGCCGAACTGCAGCCCGACATGCCGGCGGAGGACAGGGCCATCCGCGCGCGAACGCTGTTCGGCGCGGTGCATGGGGTGGTGAGCATCAGCCTGGAGGGCCGCTTCGTGGGCTTGCCGCTGGAGCGGCTGGCGCGGGAGGTGGATGAGTTGGTGCAGACGATTGCGGTGGGGGCGGAGCAGCGGCGGCAGGGGATGTGAGGCGGTGGTGGGTGGAGTGGCGAGGCGCGGGGCAACCACCACCCTGCGGCCCCACCCCAACTCCCGCGTTGAGCCACCAACCAAAACCTGCTTGACTCTCCCTAACCCACTCACGGTCAACGGAGACACCATGAGCCGCATCTTCATCACCGGTTCCACCGATGGCCTCGGCTTCGCCGCCGCCCGCACCCTCATCCGCGAAGGCCACGAGGTCGCCCGCTCCCGCGAGCGCGCCGCCGCCATATCAGGGACCTCCTCCGCCGCCTTCGGCCTCGTCATCGGCGATCTCGCCAGCGCCGAACAAACCCGCTCCATCGCCGAACAGCTCAACGCTATCGGCCGCATGGACGCCGTCATCCACAATGCCGGCATCTACCTCGAGCGCAGCCGCGGCGAAACCCCGGAAGGTCATGCCAAGACGCTCGCCGTCAATACGCTCGCGCCCTATCTCCTCACTGCCTGGATCACGAGGCCCCACCGCCTGATCTATCTCACGAGCGGCATGCACCGCAGCGGCGGCAGCACGCTCGACGATATCGACTGGAAGAAGCGGCCATGGAGCGCCAGCCAGGCCTATTCGGAAAGCAAACTCTACATCGCCACCCTCGCCGCCGCCATCGCCCGCCGCTGGCCCGATGTGCTGAGCAACGCCGTCGACCCCGGCTGGGTGCCGACAAAAATGGGCGGCGCCGGCGCGCCGGATGATCTGGAGATGGGGCATCTCACGCAAACTTGGCTGGCAACGAGCGCTGATGGCGCGGCAAAGGTGAGCGGTGGGTATTGGTATCACCGCCAGCAGCTGGAGGCGGCGGCGGAGGCGAATGATGTTGGGTTTCAGGAGGCGCTGGTAGAGAAGCTGGCGGGGTTGACGGGTGTGCGGTTGTTTGAAGCAGCCGGCAAGGGGTAATACCCGCCGATTATCGAGATCGCCGCACTCCTCCAAGAGACGCTAGATGGACTGTCCCCGGTCATCTATTTGCGTAGGCGCTATTCGAGCCCATTTGAACGGGGAATGTTTCGCGCCCGCAAGGATCACCACACCCTCGACCCTTGCCCCGCATCCGCCGTGAATACAATCGGTGGCGCAGGAGGGAGCGCCCACCGTTGCTCAAGACTCTTGGAAACCGGACGTTCTCGGGTGGCTAAGGGGACACAATGTCCACCTTTGTGTATGCCGATAATCTGACTACGCGGCTTCAGCAATGAGGTCGAGAAGCGGTTCATCATCGGAGCGGTTGCGACCACGTCTGCCCGGTGGATCGAACTTCAGTGGAGGAAGATCGTTCAACGTGGCTTCGATTGTTTCTAGTGACGTATCGCCCACAACTGTCTTGGCACCACCTTTACCAAGCGCGCCTGTAATGCCATCGAGCTTGCTAAGCCAGTTTGCGTTTGCATCCTTGATAGCTTGATCGCGCACGACAAAAGCACGCATGATCTGAGCTGCAATTTCCTCTTGTTCTTTTAGATCCGGCACCGGGATACGAGTCTTCAACACGTCCCCATCAAGGATCGCTGGATAACTAGAACCGGTGCTCCATTTGCGAAATTGTTCGAGTGTACTCGTTAACCTGATTGCGTAGTGAAGGTAATATGGATTGATTCCCGGCTTAGCACGCAACACTGTAAAAGCGGTGGAAGCAATCTGGTTGTGTAGCTCTACAGGTACCACGCTTATAGCACCACGGGTAGGACGGCAGGTCGAAATCAGCACGTCGAAAGCGCGAATGACCTTACGGGCCCGCGAAGGTGCTTCTTCACCAGAAAGGTCTTGGGGATTTATGACCTCCCCGGTTTGCACGTCAATACTAGCGATATCAACGTATTTGAACACATCCTCTGGCGTCGCAGTCGGATCGCGTTTCTCTGTTGCGACAAACGCGACATCCTCAACTTTCTTGATCAGCTTTTTGTGAAACCGCTCAATCTCAACAGGCGGGAGGTGAAAATCGATGTCCCAACGCCCGGCGGCTTTAAAATGGTTTTGCGTGCGAATCAAAGTTTTCAATTCCACCTCACGTTTTGCTTGAATGCTTCGATGGCCGACGGAACTTCCGTACCAGCTTTAGGTTTTCCGGTCGCCTCGTATCCTAAGTTCTCCACCTCACACAGGAATGTTGGCGCATCGGGTTGCATTACCTCGCCAGCTTTGAATTTTTGTAGGATTAGAAGGCACGTTTTCACCATGGCCCCAAATGGCGTAAAAGCTTCCTCGGGGAAGAAGAATATAGCCTTAACGTGTGCAACGTTGCGTAGCCATTCACGAACAAAGGCTGCATTTTGCCCTTCATCAAATGCTCAGGGAGCACGATCGCAAGTCGTCCTCCTGGCTTCAAAAACTGCAGGCTGCGCTCCAAACCTATAATTTCGAGTGGAAGGGACTTTTTCTTATGGCCAAGATGAAAGCGCCCAATCATCTCCATCACTTCTTGCCGCATTATGCTGCCGAAGGGAGGGTTTGTCAGGACTACGTCGAACACCGCGGGGTTCAAATTCTGCTGCGCCGCATTCTCCTCATTCACTTCGTTGAGTGCGGTAATATCAGGGTAGTTCTCAAAACTCAGTAGAGCATCCTGATTGCGGATGTTGGTATGGCCGTCGTCATGAAGCATCATGTCCGTCATAGCAATACGGACCATTCGATCAGATTTCTCGATGCCATGAAGATGGAAAAATTTGAACTCGTGCAATGCATGTGGCGGCATGATCTCACCTTGCTCCCGCACAACATGCTGCAAAGCCTTTGTAAGAAAATGGCCTGAGCCGCAGAATGGGTCCAGTATCAAGTGGTCGGCTTGGGGGTCAATCACCTCAATTGCTAATTCAACAATTGGATCTGGCGTGAAGTATTGGCCCATTCCCGCACGGATTGCACTACCTAGTATCTTCTGGAACGCTCTCCCTTTTATATCTTCAGAGCTGTCGATCAGTGAAAATTCCTGCAACCGTTCTACAACTCGATATAAAGCAATGTCGCTGAGGCGAACTTGCTGTTTAAATACCCCGCGCGAACGCTCGTAACCGGGAATACGTTTCGAATATATTTCGACATCTGTATTTTTCGCTTCTTCATATAGCGTTCGTATGTTCGACGCTACTTCAGACGCGTTGCTCGCACCAAAAGTCTGGAATTTGAAGGGTGTGCCAACGGCTTGCTTCGTTACTTGCCGTTCATCGAATATTTTTGCGTAGAGAACTTTGCATATTTCGTCCAACGCCTCATCTGCATGGAGACCGTCAACGTCTCGTGCGGTACTATGGCAATCAAATAGTACGCGCTCGTAGTCTTCCGATATAGGGCGCAAACCGGTCGAGCGCTTTTTCCCAACATCGGGAGCTTCGCGCACAAGCTGAACGCGGGATGCCACGTCTGCCCCGTATGACGGGAGATCAACTATGTATTCGAAATCATTGGGATCGATCTTTTTGCGGATCACCTTGGTTCGCATTCCATTGGTTACCAATCCAATAGTTGCGGTATGTGTTGACGCGAGATACGTCTCAAGCTGCCTCTCGGCCTCGACAAATTCATCATCGCTGCCACTTAATCTTTTCGCTTCTACGTACAGAAAGGTCCGGCGATTGATATTTTTGATTGATATATCGGCCTCTTTCTCTGTGGAGCCCATTTTCACAGGCTCTTCAATTATCAGACGTTCGCCGAGCCACTCCTTTGGATATTTGTACACATCGATAATGCGGGCGAGCGCCCATTGCCGGACAAACTCTTCTATCTGCGAGGCTGCTGTCTCGTAGGACCCAGTTGCTTCAAAACTAGCATTTGCACGGCGTTTGGCGTCCATTACGTCGCCATGTGTGGGAAACAACCACTGGTCCGGTGGAATAATGTAAAAGTCGCCAATAAGTGCCACTACGAAATCCTAGATGTATATAGACGCTCGTTTTGTGAGACCATATTCGCGGCCCGCACACAACCCGGCTAGGCTCAGTACTCACCGGCTTGACAGCTGACCATTTAACACAGCTTCCAACGCTGTCTGCACTTTGCCGATTGCGCGGTGTAACGAACTTGGCCCGCTTCCATTGAGACGTGCGACAGCTGCGTCTCGCCGTTGCTTATAAGTTGGGCGCCCGCCAACAGCGTCGCGACGACTTCATCATATTGGGAAGTTTTACCGAGGGGATTCGAGTTCTTTCGTGCAGCCTTTTCCACCATACAGCGCTGTCGATTTGGCACATCCAAACTTTCCGCCGGTGGTGTATACGATCTTCCAGCGCAAGCCTCCGCGATAGCATAAAGGGTATAAGGCGGGTATGGGCAGTTGTCCGCAGAAGTATACTCCAACGGACATCGAAGTCAGCGCCACTAACCAATAGAAGAATCGAAAGAATATTGGCTGGGGCGCCTGGATTCGAACCAGGGATGACGGTACCAAAAACCGTTGCCTTACCGCTTGGCGACGCCCCACCAGAGCCTTGAGCGGCGAACCGCTTGCTCGGATCGCGCCTGATTAGCAAAGCTCTTTGCCCGTCACAATGACTAAGTTTAAGCCTCAGGCAGATTTATGCGCGCGAAGTGCCGGGCGGCGTGCTAGCATGAGGTGTTATTGTCGCCCTCGAGATCATCGCCCCGCATGGAAAGTCCCGCATTCGACCTTGCTTTCGAGCCGGCCTATGGGCGGGCCGTGCCGGTTGTTTCCGGTATCGCGCGGGTCACGGCGGAAAATCCCGGGCCGTTCACCTTTTTCGGCACCAACAGCTATCTCGTCGGCTCTTCTTCGCTTGGCGTCATCGATCCCGGGCCGGAGGATGAGGCGCATTTTGCCGCGTTGATGGCGGCGATCGGCGGGCGGGAGGTGACGCATATCTTCGTCAGCCATACCCATCGCGATCACTCGCCGCTTGCCCGCCGGCTGCAGGCGGCGACCGGGGCGGTGACGGTGGGGCAAGGGCCGCATCGGCCGGCGCGGCGGCTGAGGGAGGGCGAGGTCAATCCCTTTGCCGAAAGCTCGGATCTGGATTTCGTGCCGGATCTCGCGCTCGGCGACGGCGAGACGATTGCGGGCGATGGCTGGGCGCTGACATCGGTGCTGACGCCGGGGCATACGGCCAATCATGCCGCCTTCGCGCTCGAAGGCCGCGAGATCCTGTTCTCAGGCGATCATGTCATGGCCTGGTCGACCTCGATCGTCGCGCCCCCGGATGGTTCGATGGCGGATTATATGGCTTCGCTCGACAAGCTGATCGGGCGTGAGGACGGGCTGTTGCTTCCTGGCCATGGCGGGCCGGTCAGGGAGCCCAAGACCTTCCTGCCGGCGCTGAAGGCGCATCGGCTGGGGCGTGAGCGGGCGGTGCTGGCGCGGATCGTGGCCGGCGATCGCGAGATATCGGAGATGGTGAAGGCGATCTATCGCGATACCGATCCGAAGCTGCATGGGGCGGCGGCGCTTTCCGTGCTCGCCCATATTGAGCATCTCTTGGAGCGCGGCGAGATTGCCGCGGATGGGCCGCCTTCGCTTGCCGCCAGCTACCGGCCGGCGACAGGAAAATGATGGGAAAATGAGCATGGCGCGCGCCGATTACAGCTATCGCAACGATCCCGCGGTCCCCGCCTTTGCCGACGACCGACCGCTCATCGTCTTCGATGGCGAATGCGTGTTCTGCTCCGGCTGGGTGAAGTTCGCGCTGAAGCACGACAAGCGGCAGCGCTACCGCTTCTTGGCGGCGCAGACGCCACTCGGCGAAGCGCTCTACCGGCACTACGGGCTCGATTCCCGCGATTACGAAACCAATATCCTCATCGAAGGGGGCCGCGCCTTCTTCAAATCCGATGGCTCGATCCGCATGGTGGCGGGGCTCGGCTTTCCCTATTCGCTGGTCAGACTGTTCCGGCTGCTGCCGCGGCGCGCCGCCGATGTGCTTTATGAATTCATCGCCCGCAACCGGCTGAAAATCGCCGGCCGCCAAAGCTGCATGGTGCCGACGCCGGAGCAGCGCAGCCGTTTCATCGCATGAGCGGCCAGAGATTTTCCCTGCTGATCATCGGCGGCTACGGCACCTTCGGCGGCCGGCTGGCCCGGCTGCTTGGCGAAGAACCCCGGATCCGGCTCTTGATCGCCGGGCGCTCGCTTGAAAAGGCCGATGATTTCGTCGCCGATATGAGATCGCCGAAAGGTGGAGCGGGACGGCTGGGCGGCAACGATCTTGGGGCGACGCTGCACGCGGTCGCTTTCGATCGCGACGGTGATCTCGCCGAACAGCTGACGCGGCTCAAGCCCGATCTCGTCGTCGATGCCTCGGGGCCGTTCCAGAGCTTCACTGGGGATGCCTATAAGGTGGTGCAGGCCTGCATCGACCTCGGCATCGATTATGCCGATATCGCCGACAGTACCGGTTTCGTCGCCGGCATCGGCGGGCTCGATGCGCAGGCGAAGGCCAAGGGCACCTTCGTACTCTCGGGGCTCAGCAGCCTGCCTGCCCTCTCCTTCGCGGCGCTGCAGGCGATGGCGCCGCATTTCTCCCGCATCGAAAGCGTAGCGGCGGGCATTGCCCCGTCGGCGCATGTGAAGATCGGCCTCAATGTCGTGAGAGCCATCGCGAGCTATGCCGGCAAGCCGGTGGCGGTGCTGCCCGGGGGGCGGCCGGCCGAGGGGCGCGGGCTGATCGATGCAATGCGGGTGACGATCGCCCCGCCTGACGTGGCGCCGCTCGCCAGCCGGACTTTCCTGCTGGTCGATGCACCCGACCTTGCGCTGCTGCCGCAGCACATTGCCGGCCTGCAATCCACCTTCACCGGCGTCGGCACCGAGCCGCAGGCGCTGCAGCGGCTGCTGAGCTTTGCCGCCCGGCTGGTAAACCTTCGACTGCTGCCCTCGCTGAAGCCTTTTTCGCGGGCGCTGCAGGCCGCCAGCCATCGCTTCGCCCTCGGCGCCCATCGCGGCGGCATGTTCGTCCGCGCCGGCGGGCTCGATCGCGAGGGGCGGCGGCTGACCGCCGGCTGGCATCTGATTGCCGAAGGCGATGACGGGCCGTTCATTCCGGTGATCGGCGTGGAGGCGCTGGTGCGCCGGCTGCTCGAAGGCCAGCGGCCGGAAAGCGGTGCGCGGCCGGCGGCGGGGGAATTGCGGCTTGCGGATTTCGAAGCGGCCTTCCGGCGTTTTTCAATCACATCAGGCATCCGGCTGGACCGCGAGGAAGAGACCCAACCGCTTTATCGGCGAGCCCTCGGCAGCGCCTGGGAGAGCCTGCCGCCGGCCCTTGCCGCGATCCACGGAGGCGGCACCCGCCTCGCCTCCGGCCGGGCGCGGATCGAGCGCGGCGGCGGGCTGCTTGCCCGGCTGATCGCGAGCGTCATCGGTTTTCCTCCAGCCGGAGAGGATGTGCCGGTCACGGTGCACTTCGCCACCGATGGCGATCGGGAGGTCTGGACGCGTACCTTCGGGAACAGAAGCTTCCAAAGCTGGCAGGCCGAGGGCACCGGCCGCGACCGCCACCTGCTCGCCGAGGTCTTCGGCCCGTTCCGGGTGCTGCTGGCGCTGGTGCCGGAGGGGCAGAAGCTGCGGCTCGTGGTGCGCGGCTGGCGGTTCTGCGGCATTCCCTTGCCGCTGTTCCTGGCGCCGGGCGGCGATACCTATGAGGAGGAGCGCGATGGGCGGTTCCATTTCCATGTGGAGATCGGCGGGCGGCTGACGGGGCTGGTGGTGCGGTATACGGGGTGGTTGGTGGTGGAGTGAGGGGTGGCGTTTGCCCGCGTTGCCTTGGAGCCCTCCACTGATAATTGCTGACGGGCATTCACCTCTCCTCCCTCATTCCTGTGCCTGTCACAGGAATCCAGCCACCGCGCGTCGGCGCGGTGAATGATTCTTACCAGGCAAGGTGTCTCCCGCGCCCAGGGACCTGGGCGCACTGGATTCCTGTGACGAGCACAGGAATGACGGAGGTTGGGGTGGAAGCCTCGCCGGACCGTCGGGTTTGCAGCGGCGTAAGAGCGTCGAACCTGCCGCACCCTATCCCGGCCCTTCGCTTTGGGCTCAGGGCGTTCGCCGCTGCAATCGATTCGCCGGATCGATTGCTGCCGCCTTTGGCGGCACCGCGGCTCACCCACCCGCAATCCCAAGCAATTCGGCGTCCAGCGCCTTCAGATAATCGCCGGCGATTGCGGCGCTGAAGCCGAGGTCGTGTTGGCCGTAGCGGGAGGCGACGCGGATGTCGACGAAGGTGGTTTCGGCCTCTTCGCGGAGCCGAATGAGGATATCGAAGCGCAGGCCGAGGATCAGCGTGCGGTTGGTCGCCTGCAGCGTCACGCCGTTGGCGCCGCGGATCAGCTTGGCGACATCGTCGTCATAGGGGCGCGGGGTCGGCACGGGGACGATGCCGGGCGCGTCAGCCACGGCGTCCTCGTCGCCGCCGGGCGCAGGCTTTGCCGGCCTGTCCTCGGGGTCGCGGTCCGGCTCGGTCGTGCCGCTGCTCCTGACGATCACAAAGCCGCTCTGCTTGGCGACCTTGCGCACCGCTTCCAGCACGCGGTCGAGCGCGCCCTCATAGCGCCGGCCGGTCAACTCGGGATAGGCGGCCATCTGCTTTTCGCGATCCTCCGGCGTCACTTCAGGATTGCGCTTCAGCCAGATCTGATCGGATTTCGGGGGCGACAACCAGTCCGGGGCGGAGACGGGATCGGTGGAGACGTCGTAGATATCAGGCAGGCTGAGATAACGCTCGGCGGCCATCGCGCCGATCGAGAGCGGAAAAGCGGCATAGATCAGCGCCGCCAGCGCGGCGAGCCCGCCTTCGGCGCCTGATACCCAGAGGCTGCGCAAGCCGAGCGCGGCGAGCATTGCCGCAAGCAGCGCGCAGCCGGCGGCGGCGATCAGCAGCAGCACGAGATAAGGAGTGGCCAGCCCGCCGAAGCGATGGGCGATGAGGACCGCCAGCGCCAGAACCAGCGAAAATGCCCCGAGCAGCCGCGAAAAGCGGGCGGCGCTGGAAACGGGACGGTCGAAACGGATGGCCATCAAACTTACCGGTTGCTCGTGAGCGCCGCGCCATGGACCACGCAAATCGCCACAACCCTGTTTAGAGCATGATGCCGAAAAGTGTGAAGCGGTTTTCGGACGACATCATGCTCTATTTCTTTGATTTAGATCCGGATTCAGATTTTAGGCCGGCCCGGCCTAAAATCATCCGGATCTGGGGCAAGATTCGGCTGAATTGAAACTGTTGTCGCAAGCATATCCGCTGGAATCTACGGTGGAGGTGGAGCGCCACTACATAAGCCCTTGCTGATATGTCAAAAAAAGGCCATTCTGCCGCGGTTTTATCTCCAAAGTCGTGGACAGGAGAGACGGGATGATTTCACCCGAGATGGCAGCAAGACCGCAGGCGTCTGCGCTTGGCGGGATCGATCATACCGAGCCGATGCTGCCGATGGAGCTGCTCGAGCTCGAACTTTCACTCGAAGGTTATGCCGGCGGCGATGCCGGCTTCTGCGAGGCGGTGCGCCAGGCGGCCGGCCGTTCCGGCGGCGAGCTGCTGTTCGATCTGCCGGCCGGCGGGCTGATCGAGGATTGCCGCCGCATCGCCGTGCTGCGCATTCCCGATGACGGCAACGAGATGCGCGTCGTGCTGGCGCTGCTCGATCACAACGGCACCGAAATCCGCATGCAGGCGCCCGATGAGGAGACAGCCCATCTCATGCGCTTCGCCGATGCCTTCATCGAAGTGCTGGAGCGGATCTGAGTGTGGTCCTGAGTTTCAGCCCCGTTCCGCCGCGGCTTCAGACAGGCTGCGGAAGGGAAACTTGCGCCCGCATTCGCATTTGATCATGAAGCTTTCCTGGTGATTGGACGGGCGCTGCACGCCAAAACCGCGCGGCAGCTGATCGACCTTGAAATCCGGGTGCTTGCGCTTGGGATCGTCGATCTCCGAGGCTTCGGCAAAGCCTGCATTGCCACATTGCGGGCAGTTCAGTTTCTTCGAAAATCGATCGCGGATGGCCATGCTCGTTCCAATGTTTGAAGCCCCCTCATACAGAGGAATGCCCCTTGTGCATAGGAAGGTGGGCGGCGAAAGTGGAACCATCTTCCCTTCTCCCCAGCGGGGGCCGAAGGACGGGTTGAGACCGGTGACCTTTTGAGGTTAGCCTCGGCGTCGCCGGCCCCCTCATCCGCCTGCCGGCACCTTCTCCCCGCTGGGGCGAAGGGGATGTGTCGCGAGGTCTCGATCCCCTCTTCTCCCCAGCGGGGAGAAGGTGCCCGTAGGGCGGATGAGGGGGCCACACGGCACACTATTCACGTCGTCACGCATTCTCGGCGACCGCCGGATATCTCGGCTTGACGCCCTCGCCCGAATGGCATTTCCTTCTGGAAAAGCAAGGACCAACCCAATGCGCATCCCCCTTCTCATCACCCTCCTCGCCGTGACGGCCGGCCTCGCCGCCTGCCAGACGATGACGCCGGAGGAGCGGCGGGCAGCGGATGAGCGGCAGTGTTTGAGCTATGGCTTCCGCCGCGGCACAGATAGTTTTGCCACCTGCCTGCAGCGCATCGATCTCGACCGGCGGGCGGAATCACGGGCTCAGAGTGCCGAGCTGATGCAGAGCATGGCCTGGGATCTGAACGGGCCTTATATCTACCGCGATCGCTGGCGGCATCATCATTGACGGGCCGAGCGCCCGCCGTCTCTCACTTGCTTTCCGAGATCACCGCCTGCGCCGCCGCCAATCTTGCGATCGGCACGCGGAAGGGCGAGCAGGAGACGTAGTCCAGCCCGATCGTTTCGCAGAAGCGGATCGAGGCCGGATCGCCGCCATGTTCGCCGCAGATGCCGAGCTTCATGTCGTTGCGGGTGCGTCTGCCGCGTTCGGCGGCGATGCTGATCAATTCGCCGACACCGTCGAAATCGAGCGAGATGAAGGGATCGTGCTCGATGATGCCCTTGCGCTGATAGGTGGGGATGAAGGCGGAGGCGTCGTCGCGCGAGATGCCGAATGTCGTCTGCGTCAGATCGTTGGTGCCGAAGGAGAAGAATTCGGCGGCCTCGGCGATAATATGGGCGCGGAGTGCTGCACGCGGCAGCTCGATCATAGTGCCGACGAGATAATCGATCTTCATGCCGGCCTCGCGCATGACATCGCCGGCGACGGCATCGATGCGCGCCTTGACGTAATCGAGCTCGGAGCGCAGGCCGACGAGCGGCACCATGATCTCGGGCACGACAGCCGCCCCGGTCTCGTGCGCGGCAGCCACCGCCGCCTCGAAAATGGCGCGGGCCTGCATCTCGACGATCTCGGGATAGGAGATCGCCAGCCGGCAGCCGCGATGGCCAAGCATCGGGTTGAACTCGTGCAGCGCATCGACACGCTGGCGCAGTGCCAAAGCCTCCATGCCCATGGCGAAGGCGACCTCGGCCACCTCGTCGTCGGTCTTCGGCAGGAATTCGTGCAGCGGCGGATCGAGCAGGCGTATCGTCACCGGCAGGCCGTGCATGACGGTGAAGAGGCCGGTGAAATCGGAACGCTGCATCGGCAGCAACTTGTCGAGCGCCAGCCGCCTGCCCTTCTCATCCTCGGCGAGGATCATCTCGCGCATGACATGGATGCGCTCGCCCTCGAAGAACATGTGCTCGGTGCGGCAAAGGCCGATGCCCTCGGCGCCAAAGGAGCGGGCGGCGCGCGCATCGGCCGGCGTATCGGCATTGGTGCGCACCGTCATGCGCCGGGCGCGGTCGGCCCAGCCCATGATGCGGCCGAAATCGCCTGACAGTTCCGGCTGGATCATCGGCACCTCACCCTTCAGCACCTGGCCGGCCGAGCCATCGATGGTGATGACATCGCCCTTTTTGAGCGTTACGCCGATGCCGAGCAGCCGCTCGTTGCGCTGATCGATGCGCATGGTGCCGGCGCCGACGACGCAGGGGATGCCCATGCCGCGGGCGACGACCGCCGCATGGCTGGTCATGCCGCCGCGCGTCGTCAGGATGCCTTCGGCCGCATGCATGCCGTGAATATCCTCGGGGCTGGTCTCGACCCTCAGCAGAATGACCTTGCGGCCCTCGGCTTCCGCCTCCACCGCCTCTTCCGCGGTGAAGACGATAGCGCCGGTCGCGGCACCCGGCGAAGCCGGCAGCCCGGTGCCGATCACCTGGCGGTTGACGCGCGGATCGATCGTCGGATGCAGGAGCTGGTCGAGGCTCGAAGGCTCGATGCGCAGCACCGCCTCCTCCTCGGTGATCACTTTCTCATCGACCATATCGACGGCGATCTTCATCGCCGCGCGGGTCGAGCGCTTGCCAGCGCGGGTCTGCAGCATCCACAGCCTGCCGCGTTCTATGGTGAATTCGATATCCTGCATGTCGCGGTAATGGATCTCGAGCTCGGTGCAGATACGGCCAAGTTCGCGGAACGCCTCCGGCATCAGCTTTTCCATCGAGGGCTTGTCGGAGCCGGACGACAGCCGCCCCTCCTCGGTGATGCTGTGCGGCGTGCGGATGCCGGCCACGACATCCTCACCCTGGGCATTGACGAGGAATTCGCCGTAAAGCGCCCTCTCCCCGGTCGATGGATTGCGGGTGAAGGCCACGCCTGTGGCCGAAGCATTGCCGAGATTGCCGAAGACCATCGCCTGGATATTGACGGCCGTGCCCCAGCCTTCCGGAATATTGTGCAGGTGGCGGTAGGTGACGGCGCGCGCGCTCATCCAGCTGGAAAAGACGGCGCCAACGGCGCCCCAGAGCTGGACCTCGGGATCCTGCGGGAATTCCTGCTCTAGTTCCTCCTCGATCAGCCTCTTGTAGAGCGAGACGATATGCTGCCATTCGGAGGCGCTGAGTTCGGTATCGAATTCGTAGCCGAGCTTGGCCTTCTCGTCTTCCAGGATCTCCTCGAAGGCGTCGTTGCCGAGGCCCATGACGACATCGGCATACATCTGGATGAAGCGACGGTAGCTGTCCCAAGCGAAGCGGGCGTCGCCGGCATCGTGGCCGAGCGCCTGCACCGTCTCGTCATTGAGGCCGAGATTGAGCACCGTGTCCATCATGCCGGGCATCGAAACGCGAGCGCCGGAGCGCACCGAAAGCAAGAGCGGCTGGCTGGTGGAGCCGAAATGGCGGCCGGTGATCGCCTCGATCCCTGATATGCCGGCACGCACCTGCTGCTTCAGGCCGTCATCGATATGCCGGCCGTTCTTGTAATAGGTGTGACAGGCATCGCTGACGATCGTCAGCCCCGGCGGCACCGGAAGCCCGAGGCTGCACATCTCCGCGAGATTGGCACCCTTGCCGCCCAGAATCTCCTGGTCGCGCGCCCGGCCCTCAGCCTGCCCGTCGCCGAACGTATAGACCCACTTGGTCATCTTCCCCCCAACACCAAACCGGGGTTAACTTAATCCCTTGGTGTTGAAATGAAAATCGACAAATGCGGCAAAATGTTGCGACGCACAATAAATGTGGGTGCAGCGAACGGTCGAAACGATTGAAACATGGCAAGGCATAAAAAAAGCTTTGCGGGACTGCAACATGTCCCGCAAAGCCTTGTTTCCGTCCGGCCAGGAAAACCGGACGGGGGGTCCCTCAACCCATAAGCGGTTCATGGAAACCGCCCTGACCTTATCTTTCGGTTTTCGGCCTTGCCCTCGCCCTGAAAACCGCATGCAAATTCGACAGTGCGCAACGTTTGATTGCCTGCTTCCCAGCAAAGTAATTAGGTTGCGTTGAAACAACTTCTAATGCAAGTCAGCGAAAAGAGCATCACCCAAATGGGGTACAGAGGGCAAGAGAGCCGACCTTTTTTGGTGTTTATTGCTTGGCATTTGATTTTGCGCAATTTCCGGGCGCAAAACCGCTCGGATGTTTGCTGAAATTGCGTCCGTCGCTCGCCCATTTCCGGCGGAAGACGCGACTTGCTTGCCTGCCCTGCTCAGGCGATCTCACGCAAGCGCTCGGCCGTCTGCAGATCGACGGAGACGAGTTGGGAGACGCCCTGCTCGGCCATGGTGACGCCGAAAAGACGATTCATGCGAGCCATGGTAATGGGATTGTGCGTGATGATGACGAAGCGGGTTTCGGTGGAGGCCGCCATTTCGTCCATCAGGTTGCAATAGCGCTCGACATTGTGGTCGTCCAGCGGCGCGTCCACCTCGTCGAGCACGCAGATCGGCGCCGGATTGGTGAGGAAGACGGCGAAGATCAGCGCCATCGCCGTCAGCGCCTGCTCGCCGCCTGACAGCAGTGTCATGGTCTGGGGCTTCTTGCCGGGCGGCCGTGCCAGGATTTCGAGGCCGGCTTCGAGCGGATCATCGGATTCGATCAATTGCAGTTCGGCCGTGCCGCCGCCGAAAAGATGGGTGAACAGCCGCTGGAACTGAGCGTTGACGACGTCGAAGGCGGCGATCAGGCGCTCGCGGCCCTCGCGGTTGAGGCTCTGGATGGCGCCGCGCAGCTTGCGGATCGCATCGATGACGTCGTCACGCTCCTTGATCAGGGCTTCGAGCTTCTCGCTCAGCTCCTTCTGCTCCTCGTCGGCGCGCAGGTTGACGGCGCCGAGGCGTTCGCGCTCGATCCTCAGGCGTTCGAGCTCGCGCTCGACTTCGTGTGAATCGGGAAGAGCCTGCATGGCCGGCCGGCCGGTCAGACGCAGCGCCTCGTGCGGGGGCACGTTCAGGACTTCGCGAATGCGGCTTTCGCTTTCCTGCCGCTTCTCACGGGCGGAAACGAGGCGCTCCTCGGCGCGGCCGCGCCGTTCCCGGCATTCGGCAAGCTCGGACAACGCGGTCGCAGCCTTGTGGTCGGCCTCGCGCTGAATACGTTCGGCTTCGGCCAGAAGATCGCCGGCGTTGCGGCGCGCCTCCTCGGCCTTTTGCAATTCGGTGAGCAAGGCGCGGCGCTTGTCGTCGAATTCATCAGGCGCCATTTCGAGCTCGGCCGCCTCTTCGCGCGCCTCTTCCTCACGCTCGCGCAGTGTCGCGACATGATCTTCGCCGCTTGCCGCCCGCTGGCGCCAGGTCTCGCGCTCCTGCCCGATCGCGACGATACGGCGCTGCCTGGCCTCATTTTCCCTGGCAAGACTTTCATGGCGGGCGCGCGCCTCGGCCAGCGCGCCGCGATCGGTCGCGACTTCCGCCTGCTGGAAGCGCAGCCGCTCGTCGATCATCGTGAGATCAGGCGCGTCTTCCAACTCGATGCGGGCATTTTCCTCCTGAACGGCGATCTCCTCCAACTGCGACCGCAGCTGGCTGGCCGCCTCGCTGACGACGTCACGGCGGCGGATGAGGTCCCCGGAGGCGCGCTCGGCCGCGGCCAGCGCTTCGCGCGCTTCGCCGAGATGGCGCACCGAAAGACGGCTCATGTCGCGCGCTTCGGCAAGCTTCCGCTCCTGTTCGCGGATCGCTTCGGCGGCGGCGGCCTGCCGTTCCTCGGCTTCCACAAGCACGTCCCGGGCAAGCGCCACCTCGCCTTCGAGTTCGGCCAGGCGGTTCTTCTGGGCCAAGCGCAATGCCGCAGCGCTCGGGGCATCCGCTCCCGTCACATGGCCGTCCCAGCGATAGACAGCGCCCTCTTTCGTCACCAGCCGCTGTCCGGGCTTCAGCGCCGCCATCAACGGCTGCGCATCGCCTGGGGTGACGAGGCCGATCTGGCGCAGGCGGCGGGTCAGCGCCGCGGGGGCGCGAACATGGTCGAGCAGCGGCGTGACGCCTGATGGAAGGGAGGGATCGGCGGCGCCGTCGCCGTTCTCAGACCAATGGGCGGGTGCCTCGGCATCGAGCGGCGATTCCAGATCGTCGCCGAGTGCTGCGCCGAGCGCGGTTTCGAAGCCGCGGTCGACCTTCAGCTCTTCGGCGACGGGCGGAAATTTCCCGGCCGCCGCACCGGCAGCGAGCATGCGGGTGATGGTCTTCGCTTCGGTTTCCAGCGCATTCAAACCGGAACGGGCCTGCTCGACCGGCGTGCGCGACAGCGCCTCGGCCTGGCGGGCAGCAGCAAGCGTCTGTTCGACCGCCTGGACTGCAGCCTCGGCGTCGGCAACGGCGATTTCACCGGCCTCGACCATTGCACGCTTCTCCTCGGGATCGGGCAGGCCTGATATCTTCTCGCTGATGGCCGATAATTCCTGGTTCGCTTCGTCCATCTGGCGTTCGAGGCGCATCCGGCGGTCGGCGAGATCGCGGATGGCGCGCTCCAGCTGGTTGCGGCCGGCAGCGGCTTCGGCACGCTCGGCGGTCAGCGCAGTGAAGATGCGCTCGCTGTCCGCGAGTTTTGCCGCCGTCCCCTCGAAGGCCTCGCGGGTTTCCTCGGCATAACGACCGGAATCGGCGAGTATCTCCACGATCTCAGCCTCTTCGGCATCGAGCCTGGCGAGGATGACGGCATTGTCGGCCACCAGCCGTTCCTCACGGCGGATATCCTCGGCAAGCTGGGCGAGACGGCGGGTCAGTTCGTCGCGGCGGCGCAGGATGCGGCCGGCGTCTTCCTCCAGCTGGCTTCTGGCGATCTGCAGGCGCTGCAGGGCGGCGGCGGCGCGGGCCTCGCCCTCGCGCAGTTCCGGCAGCTTCAGGCTGGCGATACCCTGCTGCTTCGCCGCCTCCATCTGGATCTGCGCCTTCTCGGCGACGACTGATGTCGCCTGGTTCAGCGCGCTGTCGGCCTCGGCCTCGGCCTCTTTCGCCTGCACCCAGCGGATATGCAGGAGCATCGCCTCGCGGGCGCGAATATCGGCCGACAGCGTCTTGAAGCGGTTGGCCTGGCGGGCCTGGCGTTTCAGGCTCTCGATCTGGCTTTCGAGCTGCGAGGTGACGTCATCGAGACGCTCCAGATTGCTCTCGGCGGCGCGCAGGCGAAGCTCAGCCTCGTGGCGGCGGGAATGCAGGCCCGATATGCCGGCCGCCTCTTCCAGTAGCTGGCGGCGGGCCTGCGGCTTTGCGGCGATCAGCTCGCCGATACGGCCCTGCCCGACCATCGAGGGCGAGCGCGCACCGGTGGAGGCATCGGCAAAGAGCAGCTGCACATCCTTGGCGCGGCTTTCCTTGCCGTTGATGCGATAGAGCGAGCCCTGCTCGCGCTCGATGCGGCGGGTCACCTGGATCTCGTCGCTGTCGTTGAAGGCGGCGGGTGCGGTCCGCGTCGAATTGTCGAGATAGAGCGCTACTTCGGCGGTGTTGCGCGCCGGACGGTTGCCCGAACCGGAAAAGATCACGTCGTCCATGCCGGAGGCGCGCATGTTCTTATAGGAATTCTCGCCCATCACCCAGCGCAGGGCTTCGACGAGATTGGACTTGCCGCAGCCGTTCGGCCCGACGACGCCGGTCAGACCGCGCTCGATGATGAATTCCGTCGGCTCGACGAAGGATTTGAAGCCGACCAGGCGCAGCTTGTTGAACTTCATGCGGAAATATCCACGGCAGGAAGCCCCCTCATCCGCAAACTGCGCTGAAAACGAAAAACGGGCGCACGGCTTTCGCCGTCGCCCGTCATGTCGAAACGGTCCGCTTCAGATGAGGCTGTCGATGAGCGCCGACATGGTGTCAACCGGCATGTCTCCAGAGTAGCGCTTGCCATTGATGAGGAAAGTCGGCGTGGCGTTGACGCCGAAATCCTTGGAACCTCTTTCCCGCGTGGCGTTCACTTCATCCAGAAGCTTCTGGTTCGTCAAGCATTTCGTGAAGCTATCCTCAGTAAATCCGGCGAGCTTCGACATCTGCAGCAGTGCGGCGCGGCCATCGTCGGCGGCGGCCCATACCTGCTGCTGCTTGAACAGCATGGAAACCATCGGGAAATACTGCTCCGGCGTGCTCAACTGCTCGGGATTGGAAGCGCTGCAGCGGGCGAGCATGAAGGCGGCGGCCGCACGCGGGTCGAAGGGGAATTCACGAATGATGAACTGCACCTTGCCGCTGTCGACATATTTCTGCTTGATCGTGTCGAAAGTGGTGTTGTGGAAGTGAGCGCAATGCGGGCAAGTCATCGACATGTATTCGACGATCTTGACCGGGGCGTCGGCCTTACCCAGCGCCATTTCCGGCAGCGCACCCGGCTTCAGCACCTCAGCCATATCGACATCGCCATCCGGCTGCGGGATTTCGGTGCCCGAAGTGGCAGCCGTCTGGATGGTGTCGACATTGGTGCCGTCGGCCATGGTCTTGCCGGAGGACGAAGCATCGGCAGCGTCCTTGCTGTCATTGCAGGCGGCAAGCGCTGCGGCAGCTGCGGCGATGGCGATCCCACCCAGGAGGCGGCGTTTCGTCAGTTGCATTTCGGACATCTGCATGGGTTCCCCATAAGTAATGAGAGTGGCGGCATGACTGTGCGATATAACGGCTGGCGGCCGCCCACAAGCCACGGTTCGCCAACTTCCTTCAAAGAATTGTGACCTTGGGAAGACAACCAGACAAAATCACGATCGATCCGCTTGCGGATTTCATCGGTAGACATCGCGGCGGTTACCAATCCTCACGATGAAGATTCGCACAGCTCCATCGTCGATACTGGCGATTACCCGATAGTCCCCGACGCGATATTTCCAGAAATCACCGAGTTCAGACCCCTTAAGCGCCTCTCCGATGGACCTGGGGTCGTCCAGCTTTGCAACACGATCGTTGAGAAATCGGAGTATCCGGCGAACCGCCTCATGTCCAAGTTTCTCAAGCTCACGTTCGGCGGCTCGGTGAAACTCAATTTTCCATGCCATGACGCGCCATCAGTTCGGCCAGCGAGACAGTGTCACTCTCACCCCGACGAAGCTCTTCGAGCCTCTTTTCGGCGAGATAGATATCTTCGAGATCATCGAGATGTTCGAGAATGGCTTGACGCGCATAAAAGCTCTTACTACGACCTGTGCGCTTGGCAAGCTCATCGAGCCGTGCTTCGATTTCTGGCGGCAACCGCAAGGCCAGCATGATCTTCTCCTATTTGCTATACAAATATAGCACTCAGAAGCTTCGATCACCAGTGGCCCGCCGCAGGCAAATGAAACGCTAGCGTTGATTTCCCCGCTTCCCCATCACCGCAGTCCCCAAACGCTGGATCGCCTGCCGCAGCTTGTCGCCTTCGATGCCCTCCATCATACCCTCAAGCTTGCGGGCGGCCTCGCCTTTCAGCGGCGCGGGGGCGCGGGAGCGGCGCACGGCCTGGGAGACCGGCTTCTGGACGATGCGGATCTGGTGGACGGCGGCGAAGCCGAAGAAGCTGTTGATGCGCTGGATGAGCTCGCCCTGGGCATGGGTGAGGAAGAGAGCGCGCGCGCCTTCGCAGGCGATCGTCAGAACGCCGGGGCGGAAGCTGCCCTCATCGCCGCCGCGCGCCCAGGCGATCTTTTCCGGCCGGGTACAATCGGCGAAATCCTCGCCGGCGATTTCGCTCCACGAGCCGAGCAGCGCCGTGTTGATGCCGGCGCGGCGCGCAAGGACGGGATCGATCAGCCCGTTCGCCAGCTCGGAAATCTGCTTCACATCTTTGCGTGGATAACTCATCGAAACCTTCAGGCGCCGCCGCCAATTCGCACGACCGGCTTGATCCCGCGGCGTTGCTTCGCCAAGCATAGAGCCTTCCCCCCATTGCGGCAAATCATGACGACCAAGACACTCGACACGCCCTCGGCAAAGCCCCTCCTCGAATGGTACGACCGGCACCACCGCGACCTGCCCTGGCGCATCTCGCCCGGCATGGCGACCCGCGGCGTCAAGGCCGATCCCTATCACGTCTGGCTTTCGGAGGTGATGCTGCAACAGACGACCGTGCAGGCGGTGAAACCCTATTTCGCGCGTTTTCTCCAGCGCTGGCCCACGGTTATCGGTCTTGCCGAAGCCGAAAACGACGAGGTGATGGCCGCCTGGGCCGGGCTCGGCTATTACGCACGCGCCCGCAACCTGAAGAAATGCGCCGAGGCCGTAGCCCGTCAGCATGGCGGCGTCTTTCCCGACACCGAAGAAGGCCTCAAATCCCTGCCCGGCATCGGCGATTATACGGCAGCGGCCGTCGCGGCCATCGCCTTCAACCGGCAGGCGGCTGTCATGGACGGCAACGTCGAGCGGGTGATCTCCAGGCTTTATGCGATCACGACGGCGCTTCCAGCCGCCAAGCCGCTGATGAAGGAGAAGGTGGCGATGATGACGCCAGCCGATCGGCCCGGCGATTTTGCGCAGGCGATGATGGATCTCGGCGCCACGATCTGCACTCCGAAGCGGCCGGCCTGCTCGCTCTGTCCCTTCAGGGGATCGTGCGAAGCGCTCAGGCTTTCCGATCCCGAATTCTTTCCCGTCAAGGCGGCGAAGAAGGAGAAGCCGGTACGAAACGGGGCGGCCTTCATCGCGGTGACTGATGAGGGTGAGATCCTATTGCGGCGGCGCGGCGAAAGCGGCCTGCTCGGCGGCATGACCGAGGTGCCGACGACGGCTTGGACGGCGCGCATCGACGGCGAGACCTCGGCCTCAGCCGCTCCCTTCGACGCCGCCTGGCAGGCCTGCGGTACCGTCATCCACGTCTTCACCCATTTCGAGCTCAGGCTTTCGATCTACCGCACGGCGGTTGTGGCCAGGGTCGGCACGAATGACGGATGGTGGGAGCCGGTTACAAATCTTGAAGCCCAGGCCTTGCCGACCGTCATGAAAAAAGCGATCGCAGCGGCTATTCCTCTCGCGTTCAAAACATCCAAAGGATGACCATGACCACCGACATAAAGCATATCGTTTTCGATATCGGCAAAGTCCTTATTCATTACGATCCGCATCTTCCCTTCAGCCGCCTCATTCCTGATGAGACCGAGCGCAACTGGTTTTTCGCCAATATCTGCACCCACGATTGGAACGTCGAGCAAGACCGCGGCCGCACCTGGGCGGATGCCGAAGCGCTGCTGATCGCGGAGCACCCTGCCCGCGAGGAGCATATTCGCGCCTTCCGCAAATATTGGCACGAGATGGTGCCGCATGCCTATGACGACAGCGTCGCGATCATGGAAGGTCTGATCGCCGAAGGACGCGACGTGACGATGCTCACCAATTTCGCTTCCGACACTTTCCGCGAAGCGCAAGTGCGCTTTCCCTTCCTCAACCTGCCGCGCGGCGTCACCGTTTCCGGCGATGTCGGCCTGATCAAACCCGATATCGCGATCTACGAGATCCATACGAAAACGTTCGGCCTCGATCCGGCTGCGACGATCTTCATCGACGACGCGCCGGCCAATGTCGAAGGCGCCAAGGCCTTCGGCTGGAATGCGGTGCTGTTTTCAGGCGCGGAGAAACTGCGCAGCGATCTCGCCGCTTACGGCCTGACGGTCTGAGACCCATGGTCTTCGACCCGGCAGAGGAAATCGAACGCTTTCATGCCGCGATCAACGCCCTCGATTTTCCCGTTATCGAGGGCTACTTCGCCGAGGATGCGACCTATGTCTCGAACGGGGTCGGCAGCCTTGCCGGGCGGGCGGAGATCATGGCCGCCTTCCGGCGCTATTTCGACGACTATCCCGATCAGACGGCGGATAATTCGCTGGTGGAGCGGCTGACGCCGCTTTCCGGCCGCGCCGTCTGGTCGCTCCGCGCCACCCACAGCCAGACAGGCAAGCCGCTGGTACGCGAGGGCGAGGAGACCATCACCTTCGATGAAGACGGCCGCATCAGGCGCGTCGAGGTCACCGATTACAAGGATTTCTGAAACAGCACCTCAGAAATAGAAGACGCCCGGGGTTCAAGCCCCGGGCGCCTTGGCCTTCTCCCGCAACTGGAGGAAACCGGAAGAAGGTATCTCGATCCCGCGAAGGCGCTGCTCAATCCACCTTTGCCAGATCACTGCGGATGACGGACCTGAGATCGTCGATCGGGCGCAGGGACTGCCCGTCTTCGAAATGCCAGAAGGTCCATCCGTTGCAAGCATCGAGACCCTGCACCTTGGCGCCGAGACGATGAATGGAGCCGGCCTCGCCGCCGGAGGCCACTGTGCCGTCAGCGCGGACGATGGCGCTGTAGCGGCGCTTCGCATCGGTCAGCACCTGGCCGGGCTTGATCAGCCCGCTTTCGACAAGCACGTTGAAGGCGACGCGGACCTCAGCCTTCTTGCCGGTCATAACGGTCAGTTCCGCCTTGCCGAGCGGCTCGACGGCAGCGATGCGGGCCGAGGCCGCATCGATATAATCCTGCTCGCGCTCGATGCCGACGAAGTGGCGGCCGAGGCGTTTGGCGACGGCGCCCGTCGTTCCCGAGCCGAAGAAGGGATCGAGCACGATATCGCCCGGCTTGGTCGAGGCCATGATGACGCGGGCAAGCAGCGCTTCCGGCTTCTGCGTCGGATGCACCTTCTTGCCGTCCTCGCCCTTCAGACGCTCCGTACCGTTGCAGATCGGGAAGAGCCAGTCGGAGCGCATCTGCACATCGTCATTGGCAGCCTTCATCGCATCGTAGTTGAAGGTATAGCCCTTGGCCTTGGCATTCGGGCTTGCCCAGATCATCGTCTCGTGGGCGTTCTGGAAACGGCGGCCCTTGAAATTCGGCATCGGGTTGGTCTTGCGCCAGATGATGTCGTTCAAGATCCAGAAATTCAGATCCTGCAGCGTGGCGCCGACACGGAAGATATTATGATAGGAGCCGATCACCCAGATCGAGCCAGTCGGCTTCAGAACGCGGCGGCAGGCCAGCAGCCAGGCGCGGGTGAAGGCGTCATAGGCCTCGAAGGAGGCGAACTGATCCCATTCGTCATCGACCGCATCGACCAGCGACTGGTCGGGACGATGCAGCGTTCCGCCGAGCTGGAGATTATAAGGCGGGTCGGCGAAGATCACGTCGACGGAGTGGTTGGGCAAGGCTTCAAGGGCGCTGACGCAGTCGCCCTTGATGATCGTGTCAACCCAGGAGTCCGCCTTGACGGAAGCCTTGAGGTCGGCAAGCGGAAAAACTGATGCCATTCTGATACTCACTCATACGCTCTACGCTTAACTCTCCGTTATGGTTACGCAACTTAGTTACCAAAGCCTGAAGCGGTGGCCGATTTCGGGATTTTATTGTGGCGGCCACCCTCCCATCCTCACGCTGCATCGTGAACCTTGCGGCTGTCGGCCGGTGCCTCGTGGCGTTCGAACATGCCGTAATCGCGCACGACATTGGCGATCCGCAGACGGTAATCGGCGAAGATGCCGCCGCGGCCGGCCTGCTGGGCGGCCCGATGGGCTTCACGGTTGCGCCATTCCTTGACCGCCTCCTCGTCGCGGAAGAAGGAGAGCGACAGCAGCTTGCCGCGGTTCGTCAGGCTCTCGAAACGCTCGATCGAGATGAAGCCGTCGATCTTTTCGAGCTCGGCGCGCAGTTCGCCCGCCAGATCCAGATATTTGTGGCGTTCCCCCATATAGGGCACGACTTCGAAGATGACGGCGATCATGACAGCACCAGCTTGGCGTGAGGAGCGGAGACGTTCTTCAGGAAGATGCGGTCCTCCTTCAGGATGAAGCGCTCGCGTCTGGAAAATTCGTAATTCTCGCGGCCGAGAGGGTCGGCGGCGAGTCGGGTGCGGTAGGCCTCGTAGGCAGCCAGGCTTTCGATGTTGTAAACGCCGTAGGCCGTCGTTGCCGATCCCTCATGCGGGCCGAAATAGCCGATCAGGTCGGCGCCGTTGCGAGGGATCGCCTGGCCCCAGTTGCGGGCATATTCCGCGAAGGCCTCCTTCTTGAAGGGATCGATCTCATATCGGATGAAGCAGGTGATCATCGGTTTCTCCTTTGCGCTCCATCCGTTTTCGCACATTGCCTGACGGCGATGCTTCGGTTACGATCGAAGTATGAAAGAAGGACCTGACATTGCGCAGATCGGCGCGCTCATCGGCGATCCCGCCCGCGCCAACATGCTGGCGGCGCTGACCGGCGGCCGGGCGCTGACGGCGACCGAGCTTGCCGGCGTCGGCGGCATCACCGTGCAGACGGCGAGCACGCATCTTGCCAAGCTCGAAGCCGGCGGGCTGCTTTCCCAGCGCAAACAAGGGCGGCATCGGTATTTCACGCTTGCCGACGAGGCGGCCGCGCGGCTGATCGAAAGCATGATGGGCTTTGCGGCCGGACGCGGCCATCTGCGTCACCGACCGGGACCGAAGGAGCCGGCGCTGCGCAAGGCGCGCATCTGCTACGATCATCTTGCCGGCGATTACGGCGTGCGCATGCTCGACAGCCTCATTTCCTCCGGATCGATCGACGCTATCGGAGAGGGCCTCGCGCTGACGGAAAAGGGCGAAAGCGACCTCAAATGCATCGGCGTCGACGTCGGCGCGCTCAAATCGTCGCGGCGGCCACTCTGCCGCTCCTGCCTCGACTGGAGCGAAAGGCGGGCACATCTTGCCGGCAGCCTCGGCAAGGCCTTGCTTTCAAGCTTCCTCGACAAAGGCTGGGCGCGGCGGACGGCCGAAAGCCGCTCCATCATCTTCTCCCCGGAAGGCGACAGGCAGTTTTTGAGGCTATTTCCGCTGGAAAGCTAACAAGGCGCAACGAGCACGTCTCGGAAGCCGCCGCCGGCGACGTCGCTGCAAAATTCGCTCCATTCGCAGCCTTCGCAGGCGCCGCGGATGTCTTCCATGGCGAAGCGCAGGCGAAGGCGGCGCAAAAGCTTTTCGTCAGGCGAAATCCGCGTCCCCTGCCCTACGGCGATGCGAAGCAGGCGGCCGATGGCTTCGGCCGCAGCCTCATCCCGGCGTGCGGGACCGGGACTGCGACAATGGGCCGACGGATCTTCCAGAAGCGGCGCGCAGATATCGTCGGGGCCGGAGACGATTTCGATCTCCTCTCCGGCCGAAAGACGCGCGGCGATGCGATGGTAATTGGCGATGAAGGCAGGTGTATAGCCTTCACCGACAAAGGTCAGCATGCAGAGCAGATGGTGGGCGCGAAGCCGGACGGTCAATCGAGCCGCGTCCGGCCGCCATAGATGCGTATGCCCTTCAGCACTGCGGCGGCGAGAGCGGATTTCAGCACGGCGCCGAGGATGAAGGGAGCGACGCCGAGAGCCCATGCCTTTTCCGTGCCGAGCAGAGAGGCAAGGTAGAGGCCGCCCATGGCAAGGCAAAGAAGATTGGCTGAAAAATGCGCCAGGAAGCTCGCCACCACCCGGTCTCCTGTCCAGCCGCGCTCGGAAAGCCAGCCGACGAGAGCGGCGATGACCGGGAAGGAGGCAAGGTAGCCCGCAGTCGGACCGGCGAAGGGCGCCAGGCCGCCGCTGCCGTTGGCGAGAACGGGCAAACCGAACATGGCTTCGCCGAGCCAGGCAAGCACGGTCAGCGCGCCCAAACGCCAGCCGTAAAGCGCGCCGATCATGGTGACGGCGAAGGTCTGCATGGTGATGGGAACCGGCACCATCGGCACGGCGATCTGCGAGGCGAGCGCCAGCACGAACGTGCCTGAGAGGACGAAAGCCGCCTTCATCGGCAGCGACCGACTGGAAAGACGGAGAGGGTCGAAGATGAGGCTGTGGGAAGGTTCAGACATGGACATGAGGCTTTCCTCTCAAATTATAGATAATTTTTCATATCATCTATTTTATGGGAAAGATTCTTCGCAAGCGCAAGCCCGAGAGGCAGGCCCTCAGCAATTTTTGACGCCAAATCGACATCAACCAGCCCGAGTCCGCGGGCATAACTTGCCCTTAAAGCATTGTTTTACATTCTATATTTTTATCTTCAAAAATTATCTATAATTTTTTGAAATTCAGCCGACGATAGCGAAGGCTTCTCCGTCACCACCCTTTTGAGCGGCGCGCGGAGCCTGACCGATCCATTGCACGTGTTTCTGCAGGATGGCGGCAGCCTCTTCCGCCTTGCCCTGGCGAAGGGCGGCGAGGATGGCACGATGGTCGTGGTCCGTCCGCCTCTCCCAGCCTGAACGCCAGGCGGAAAAGAGGAAACGGGCGCTCGCCGCATGCAGGTCGTCGATGGCGGCGAGCAGGCGCGGCATGGCGCAAGGGGAAAGGATCAGCCGATGGAAGCGGCGGTTGGCTTCTTCCCAGGCATGGACGTCGGCGGCGGCATCGCCGTCGCGCGTCGCCGCTTCTGCGGCATCGAGGATGGCGGGGGTCATGTGCCGGACGGCGTGCTTCAACGCCAGCACTTCGAGAGCGGCGCGCATTTCGGCGACTTCACGCACTTCGGCGAGATCGAAGGAGGCAACGCGCACGCCGCGGCGCGGCTCGCTGATCGCCAGCCCCTGCGCCTCCAGCCGGCGGAAGGCTTCCCGTACCGGCACGTGACTGGTCTGGAACTCCTCGGCGATATGATCCTGCCGCAGACGCGCGCCCGGCGGCAGCTCGCCGCGCACGATGCGCTCCGCGAGCACCCGGCTGATGCGGCTTGCGATTGTATCTTCCGGTTCCCTAGCCATGTACGTTCAGTAGCGAGCGGGTCGCTGCTTGTCGAGGCCGGAATGGCGGTCCAATTCTGCAGCGGCGACGGAGCCGATCGCCTGCCGCATCCCAGCCATGCCGGAGATCAGGTTGAGCTTTGGGCGGCCATCGTGTAAAGCCGCAGCATTCCCGGACAAGGCCCAGACTTCCAGCAAGGCGTGAACATATGAACGGTTTCGACCTCATCATCTTCGACTGTGACGGCGTTCTGGTCGATTCGGAAATCATCGCGGCGGAAGTCGAATCCGAACTTCTGACGGAGGCCGGCTATCCGATCGGCGCCGAAGAAATGGGCGAGCGCTTCGCCGGCATGACTTGGCACAACATCCTGCTCCAGATCGAGCGCGAGGCAAGCATCCCGCTTTCGGCCTCGCTGCTGGACAAGTCGGAAAAGCTGCTAGATGCCAGGCTGGCGCATGACGTCAAGGCCATACCCGGCGTCGAATTCGCCATCTCCCGGCTGCCGATGAAGCGCTGCATCTGCTCGAATTCGAGCACGAAACGGCTCGATATGATGCTGACCAAGGTGGGCCTCAAGGCGCTGTTTGCGCCCAATATTTTCTCCGCCAAAGATCTCGGCCCCGATCGCGTCAAGCCGAAACCCGACATCTTCCTGCATGGCGCAAGCCATATGGGGGTCTCGCCCGACAAGACCGTCGTGGTCGAAGATTCCGTGCACGGCGTACATGCGGCGCGCGCCGCCGGCATGCGCGTCATCGGCTTCACCGGCGCCTCGCACAGCTATCCCGCCCATGCCGACAAATTGACCGATGCCGGCGCCGAGACGGTGATTTCCCGCATGAACGACCTGCCGGGCGTCGTTGCCGCCCTCGCGGCCTGGGAAGGCGTGCTCTGACGCACCTTACAGCCTGAGCCCGCGTCGCGGGGCATGACGTACTGTGGTCTCCTGTCGTCGGCAAAATGCGCCATCTGGCTGATTTTACGCAATTCCTGTGAATTGATTTGGCGCATTCCCGTCCGGAGCCGCTGCTCGGTTTCGAGCCACCTGATTCCCTCATTGAAATCTCGTATAATTGCCATTATATTAGCAATTAAGCTCAAAAATCGAGATAAATGCTACCATGTTCGCATTTAGTATGGCATCTCCCGCCGAGGTGATCAGCGACCTGTCGGAAAAGATGAAGCGACGTCGCATCGATGCCGGCCTCACTCAAAGAGATCTGGCCGCAAGGGCTGGCGTTTCCTATGGATCTCTACGATTGTTCGAAGAGACGGGAAAGATTTCCCTGGAAGCTCTTGTGAAGATTGCATTCGTTCTGGAAGCGGAAGCCGAGTTCGGACACTTGTTTCCGCCTCGCCCACCCAAGACGATCGACGATGTCGTTGGCCGACCCGTCCGGCAGAGGGTGCGCAAGAAATGAAATTCAAGCCGGTCCGAAAAATGAGCGTCGTTCTCGATCTCGAGGGAAAGCCGAGAAATCTGGGAACCCTTGCATGGAGCAGCGACGAACGTCGGGCCTATTTCGAGTACTCGGCGGAATTCATCGTCGCGCCCCTGCCGATGTCCCCCTTCAACGTCAAAACAAATCCTGGCCTGATTGCAGCGCCGCGCGATCCGTTCGATGGGCTCCATGGTTTGTTCAACGACAGCCTGCCCGACGGATGGGGGCGGCTCCTGCTTGACCGCCGTCTTCAACGGGCGGGCATAGACCACAATCTCCTCACTCCGCTGGATCGCCTTTCTGCGATCGGGAAGACGGGAATGGGCGCGCTGGCCTATATTCCGGAACTCACCAACGATGAAACGAAGCTTGCCGGCGACATCGATTTGGATTGGTTCGTCGAGCAGGTCGATCTGGTCAAATCCGAGATGGATATCGCCGACATCGACACCCTGCAAGGCGCACAGGGCGGCTCTGCGGGCGCGCGTCCCAAAATCATGATCGGCTTCAGCAAGGCCCAAAATACATTCGTTCTGGACTATGGCCAGGCCATGGAGCCTGGTTTCGAGCAGTGGATGATAAAGGCGCGCGGACTTGGCGACCCCGTCGACATAGGGGCCGAGGAGCAGGCCTATGCCCTGATGGCGCGCGCCGCAGGATTGGATATGGCCGAGACACGGCTATTCGACACAAAGAAGGGAAACCGTCTCTTCGCCACCAAGCGATTTGACCGAACGCCGGCCGGCCGGCTGCATATGCATACTGCCAGCGGCATCCTCAATGCCAGCCATCGCGAGGCGTCGTTGAACTACGGACAGCTCCACAAGCTGACGCTCATGATGACCCGTGACAGTTCCGAAGTTCTCAGGATGTTTCGGCGCATGGTCTTCAACGTCTATTCTCGCAACCGAGACGACCATGCGAAGAACCACGCCTTCCTCATGACGGGAGATGGGCGATGGACGCTTTCTCCCGCTTACGACCTTACCTTCTCTTCCGGGCCGGGAGGGGAACACAGCGCAGATGTGGCAGGCGAAGGAAGAGAGCCCGGCATGCAGCACCTGCTGACCATCTCCAGGGAGGCGTCGATCCCTGATCCGGACGCTAAGGATATCATCGATGAGGTTCGGACATCGATCGAGCAGTGGCCACTCTTTGCTGAGAAAGCAGGGCTGTCCAAATCCCGCACAAACGAACTCGACCGGAGGCTGAACCAGGGGCGCCCAGGCACTGCATCACAGTGAACCTCCCGCGTCAAAGCGCAGGTGGCCGGCACTATCCAACAGCGAAGCTTGCTGGAGGTTTAGCTGCTCTTCTTGCTCTTGGCCGGCTGCGTGTCGAAGCCGATGTTGACGCGCACCAGCGCGCCGGAGCCGACCGGCAGCTTGATGCCGTCCTTGCGGAAGATGACCTGCGTGCCCGGCGAGCCCTGCGGGATCTCGGTCGGGAACTTGGTGACTTCGGAATAGAGCACCGTGTCGCCGTCGACGACGGAGATGCGGACCGGCAGCGTCACCGGGCCAGGCGCGCCGGCCGGGCCGGTGATGAGGCGAAGCTGAGCGACGACAGTCATCGTCAGGTTCGTGTCGTTCAGCATGCATTGGCGCGTGTAATCGCCGAAGGAGGCCTGGAAGACGATCTGCTGCGGATCATCCTTCTTGCCCTTGGCATAGGTGCGGAAGATGGCATCCTGGTCACGCATGAAGATCTGCGGGCAGGCGCCCTGGACGACCGGGGCAGTCGCGCCTTGCGCCGTGGTGGCCGTACCGATCGAAGGATTGTTCGACGACGGGTTGGCCGGCGCCAACGGCATGATCTGGGCGTTGCCGTTCGGCTGGGCCGGCGCCGGTTCCGGCTTGCTGTCCCCGCCTATGCCGAGCGAGTTGCAACCAGCGAGCAGGGCAAGAAAAGAAGCGGAGACGATGAGACGCGAGACCTTGCCAAGCACGATATTCCACCCTTTGCACTGGTTTCTTGGAGGCCCCATGTCTTTTTCGCAGGGCCTTTCATGACAGTTTGCGATGGTCTATATCAGCGGCGCAAAGAAAAATCGATTGGGTAAGCACCGTTTTGATGCACTTTTCGACGCCGGCCGCGGGCAACTTCAACAACATACCTGCGACGTGCGTCTCGAAGGCGGCCCCTTCCCGATTTCCTGTAGACCCCGGCCATGGTCGCTCCCGGCCGAATTTCTTCCAGCGATAGATCAAGGATAACAAACGTGGACTATATCTCGACCCGCGGCGAGGCCCCTTCCCTCGGCTTTTGCGACGCCCTGCTGACAGGGCTGGCGCGCGACGGCGGGCTCTATGTTCCACGCAAATGGCCGAGCTTCTCCAAGAAGGAAATCCGCGTCCTGCGGGGGAAGACCTATCAGGAGATCGCCTTCACCATCCTTTCGCCCTTCACCAATGGCGAAATCCCCGATGAAACCTTCCGGGCAATGATCGACGAGGCCTACGGCACCTTCCGCCATCCGGCGATCGCGCCGCTCGTCCAGACCGGGCCGAACAGCTTCGTCATGGAACTCTTCCACGGCACGACGCTCGCCTTCAAGGACGTGGCGATGCAGCTGCTCGCGCGGCTGATGGATTATGCTTTGGAAAAGCGCGGCGAGCGGGCGACGATCGTCGGCGCAACCTCGGGCGACACCGGGGGCGCGGCCATCGACGCATTCGCCGGACGCGAGCGCACCGACATCTTCATCCTCTTCCCGCACGGCAAGGTCTCGCCGGTGCAGCAGCGGCAGATGACGACCTCAACGTCCTCGAATGTGCATGCGCTTGCCGTCGAGGGCAATTTCGACGATTGCCAGAACCTGGTGAAGGCGATGTTCAACGACGCGACCTTCCGCGACAAGGTCCGTCTCTCCGGCGTCAACTCGATCAACTGGGCGCGCATCATGGCCCAGATCGTCTATTATTTCACAACGGCGGTAGCGCTCGGCGGACCGGACCGGAAGATCTCGTTCACGGTGCCCACAGGCAACTTCGGCGACATCTTCGCCGGTTACTGCGCCAAGCGCATGGGCCTGCCGATCGACCGGCTCGTCATCGCCACCAACGAGAACGACATCCTGACGCGGACGCTGAAGACCGGCCGCTACGACATGAAGGCGGTCAAGGCGACGACGTCGCCCTCGATGGACATCCAGATTTCGTCCAACTTCGAACGGCTGCTTTTCGAAGCCTATGACCGCGACGCCTCGAAGGTGCGCGCGGCGATGGAGAGCCTCAAGCAATCGGGCGGCTTCGAGATCGCCCCCGAGGCGCTGAAAGCCATCCGCCGCGACTTCCGCGCCGGGCGCGCCAGCGAAAAGCAGGTGGCCGAAACGATCCGCAAGACCCATGCCGAGACCGGCTATCTCCTCGATCCGCATTCGGCCATCGGCGTTTTCGTCGCGGCCAAGAAAGAAAAGCCGAATACGCCGATGGTGACGCTTTCGACCGCGCATCCGGCGAAATTCCCCGTCGCCGTAAAATCCGCCTCCGGTATTGACCCGGCGCTTCCGACGTGGCTTGCTGGTCTGATGCATAGGGAGGAGCGTTTCCAGATCATCAAGCCGGAGCTGAAAGCCGTAGAAACCTTTATCGGCCAGCACGCCCGCGGCGAGACGAAGGCAGGCGCAGAAAGATAGCCAATGACAGTTGAGTGCACCCGGCTGAAATCCGGGCTGACAGTAGTCACCGAGACCATGCCGCACCTTGAAAGCGTCGCGCTCGGAGTCTGGATCAAATCAGGATCGCGTAACGAGACGCATGACGAGCACGGCATCGCCCACCTGCTCGAACATATGGCCTTCAAAGGTACGGCGCGGCGCACGGCCCGCCAGATCGCCGAGGAAATCGAGGACGTGGGTGGCGAAGTCAATGCCGCGACATCGACCGAAACGACTTCCTATTACGCGCGCGTCCTCAAGGACCACGTGCCGCTCGCCGTCGACATCCTCGCCGACATCCTGACGGAATCGGCTTTCGAGGAGGAAGAACTGGAGCGCGAGAAGCAGGTGATCCTGCAGGAGATCAACGCCGCCAACGACACGCCCGACGACGTGGTGTTCGATCGCTTCTCCGAGGTCGCCTACCGCGACCAGACGCTCGGCCGGCCGATTCTCGGCACGCCGGAGACCGTCGTCTCCTTCACGCCGCAGCAGATCCGCACCTATCTCGGCCGCAACTATACGACCGACCGCATGTTCGTGGTCGCGACCGGCGCCGTCGAGCATGAGGAATTCCTCCGCCTCGTCGAAGACCGGTTCGCCAGCCTGCCGACCGAGCCGTTAGCTCCGCCCGTCATGGAAGCGGCGCGTTATATCGGCGGCAGCGTGCGCGAGCCGCGCGACCTGATGGACGCGCAGATCCTGCTCGGCTTCGAGGGCAAGCCTTATCACGCCCGCGATTTCTACTGCTCTCAGATCCTCGCCAACATCCTCGGCGGCGGCATGTCTTCCAGGCTCTTCCAGGAGGTGCGTGAGTTCCGCGGCCTCTGTTATTCCGTCTATGCGTTCCACTGGGGCTTTTCCGACACCGGCATCTTCGGCATCCATGCCGCGACCGGCGGCGAAAACCTGCCGGAGCTGGTGCCCGTCATCATCGATGAGCTGCACAAGTCAGCCGATCAGATCCATCAGAAGGAAATCGAGCGCGCCCGCGCCCAGATTCGCGCCCAGCTGCTGATGGGCCAGGAAAGCCCGGCCGCCCGCGCCGGCCAGATCGCCCGGCAGATGATGCTCTACGGCCGGCCGATCTCCAATCCGGAGATGATGGAACGGCTGGAAGGCATCACCATCGAGCGGCTGACCGATCTCGCCGGCCGCCTGTTCTACGACACGGTGCCGACGCTCTCGGCGATCGGGCCGCTGGAACAGCTCGCGCCGATGGAAGACATCAAAGCATCGCTTTCGGTCCCGGCGCCGAAGACGATGCAGGCAAGCCTCTGAGCCGCCGTCCGTTCTGCCGGGAGTGATCGATGCCAAAATCGGTTTTTCGGTTCCTGTCGCGGCAGCCGGAAGCGGTGGAGCTGGAGAACGACCGGTATCTGCTGCGCCTGCCGCGCTACCAGGATTTCAATCAGTGGCACCGGCTGCGCGCCGAGAGCCGCAAGTTCCTGGAACCCTGGGAGCCGACATGGCGACGCGACGAGTTGACGGAAGGCGCCTACCGCGCCCGCGTCATCCGCGGAAAGCAGGAATATGCCTCCGGCCAGGCGATCCCGCTGTTCATCTTCCTCAAGGACAATATGACGCTCGTCGGCGGCATCACCATCGGCTACATCAGGCGTGGTGCGGCCCAAAGCTGCATGATCGGCTACTGGATGGGCGAGCGACATGCCGGCCAGGGGCACATGTTCGCAGCCCTTCAAATGGTTATTCCTTACATCTTCACCGGGCTTGAGTTGCACCGTATCGAAGCAGCCTGTATTCCAGATAACGCGCGCAGTATCCGCCTGCTTGAAAAAGCCGGGTTTCAGCAGGAAGGCTATCTGCGCGGATATTTGAAGATCAACGGTCAGTGGCACGACCATGTGATGTTTTCACGTCTCGCCACCGATACGGATAAAGGCAGGAAAACCGACAGCTGATGACCAGAGACCGCATGCTGCCCAAGTCACCGTCCGGACGAGTGATCGCGGTGATCGCAGCCCTTTTCGTGGCGGCCTTCGCCTTTGCGGCGGGCGTTGCCCAGGCGGCCGAACCGGTAAAGATTTCCCGTGACGATACCGCACTCGACCTGACTGCGACGACCGAGATCTATGCCAATCAGGGCGAGGCCTTTCAGGTTTCGACGGCTGCCGGCGCCGACGGCATCCGCCGGCGCATCGAGGTCCGGGCAAGCTCGGAGAACCATCAGGGCGACTGGGCGGTCTTCGCGCTTGCCAATGTCTCGGAGGAACAGCTCGAGCGCGTGATCGTCGCGCCGCACTTCCGTCTCGTCAATTCCAAGCTCTTCTGGCCGGATCTCGGTTCGCAGCGCATCATGGCGATCACGCCGAGCGAAGGTTTCGCGCTCGACCGGCAGCCGAGCGACGAGGCCGACGTCTTCCGCATCACGCTCAACCCCGGCGCCGTCATCACCTTCGTCGCCGAGCTGTCGACGCCGGAACTGCCGCAGATCTATCTCTGGGAGCCGAACGCCTACAAGGATACGATCAACGCCTTTACGCTCTATCGCGGCATCGTGCTCGGCATTGCCGGCCTGCTCGCCGTGTTCCTGACCATCCTCTTCGTCGTCAAGGGCACCTCGATGCTGCCGGCAACGGCAGCACTTGCCTGGGCGGTGCTCGGCTATATCTGCGTCGACTTCGGCTTTCTCGGCAAGCTGATCAGCGTCGCTTCGGCCGACCAGCGAATATGGCGCGCCTGCGCGGAGGTGGCGCTGGCTTCGAGTTTCGTCATCTTCCTGTTCACCTATCTGAACCTCAACCGCTGGCATGCGCATCTGGGTTACGCCACACTTGCCTGGGTGCTCGGTCTTGCCCTGCTCTTCGGCGTGGCGATCTACGATCCGTCGATCGCAGCCGGTATCGCCAGGCTTTCCTTCGCGCTGACGGCGGCGACCGGCCTGCTGCTGATCATCTATCTCGGCTTCAACCGCTATGACCGCGCCATTCTGCTCGTGCCCGCATGGGCGCTGACGCTCGTCTGGCTGTTCGGCGCGTGGCTGACGGTGACCGGCCGGCTTGACAACGACATCATCCAGCCGGCGCTCGGCGGCGGCCTCGTCCTCATCGTGCTTTTGATCGGCTTCACCGTCATGCAGCACGCTTTTGCCGGCGGCGCCTTCCAGCAGGGGCTGTTTTCCGATCTCGAACGGCAGTCGCTGGCACTCACCGGCTCCGGCGACATGGTGTGGGATTGGGATGTGGCGCGCGACCGCGTCGTCACCATTCCCGACGTCTCGATCAAGCTCGGTCTTTCCCCCGGCACCATGCATGGGGCGGCGCGCAACTGGCTGCCGCGGCTGCACCCCGACGACCGCGACCGCTTCCGCGCGACACTCGACGTACTGCTCGAACACCGGCGCGGGCGGCTGAACCACGAGTTCCGCATCCGTGCCGAGGATGGCCATTTCCACTGGCTGCTGATCCGCGCCCGGCCGGTGCTCGGCTCGAACGGCGAAATCATCCGCTGCGTCGGCACGATCGTCGATGTGACCGAGCAGAAGAACTCCGTCGAGCGGCTGCTGCACGATGCGCTGCACGACAATCTCACCGGCCTGCCGAACCGGCAGGTTTTCCTCGATCGCCTGCAATCGGTGCTGGCGCTCGCGCCGGGCGGGGAAACGCTGCGGCCGACGGTGATGGTGATCGATATCGACCGCTACAAGCTGGTCAACGATTCGCTCGGCGTCGCCGCCGGCGACAATATCCTCATCGCGCTGACGCGGCGCCTGCGCCGGCTCTTGAAGCCGCAGGACACGCTGGCGCGGCTTGCCGGCGACCAGTTCGGCCTCATTCTCGTTTCCGAGCACAATCCGACCAAGGTCGCCGATTTCGCCGACGCGATCAGCAAGGCGATCATGGTGCCGATCAATTTCTCCAATCGTGAGATCATCCTGACGGCCTCGATCGGGTTGGCCTCCTGGGTGGACCGGCAGGAGAGCGCCAGCGGCCTGCTCAGCGATGCCGAGCTTGCCATGTACCGGGCAAAACGGGCCGGCGGCAACCGCGTCGAGCCGTTCCAGCCTGCCTTCCGCGATTTCGGCACCGACCGCCTGCAGCTCGAAACGGACCTGCGCCGCGCCATCGAGCGCAAGGAATTGTCGATGGTCTACCAGCCGATCGCGCGGCTGGAGGATGCCGAGCTCGCCGGTTTCGAAGCGCTGATGCGCTGGGAACATCCCAAGCGCGGTAATATCCTGCCGTCCGAATTCATTCCGATCGCCGAGGCTTCCGACATCATCGGGGCGCTCGGCATATTCGCGCTGGAGCAGGCGACCAACGATCTGATGAGCTGGCAACAGCAGACCGGCGAGCTGCCGATCTTCGTCTCGATCAATCTGTCGAGCGTACAGTTGCTGAACAACGAGCTCTATGACGACGTGCGCTCGGTTCTCGCCAAGACACATTGCGAACCCTCGCGTCTCAAGCTCGAACTGACGGAATCCATGGTGATGGAAAATCCGGAGCAGGCGCGGCTCGTGCTGCAGAAGCTGAAGGAAGCCGGCATCGGCCTGGCGCTCGACGATTTCGGCACCGGCTATTCGTCACTCGCCTATCTCACGCGCTTTCCCTTCGACACGATCAAGCTCGACAAGGCGCTCGTGCGCGGCAGCAACGATAAGAAGGCGACCGTGCTCAGATCGGTCATATCAATGGCGCGCGAGCTTGAGATGAAGGTGGTGGCGGAGGGGATCGAATCCGACGAGGACGCGATCGAACTCGCCAAGATGGGCTGCAATTACGGGCAGAGCTATCATTTGGGGCAGCCGGCGAATTCGGAAGCGGTCCTGCGGCTGCTCCGGGAGCGATTTCCGCTGACGAAGCGGGCCTGACCGGAGCGGCGGCTTCACTTGGTTTCGGCGCGGCCCGGCGCGCCCTCCTCCCCATTAATGGCCATTGACCGCCAGACGGTGATCTGCGCTTTTCATTCGTCCCAACAGGAAGATTCCATGCTCAAGCTTCTGCTCGCCCTTTCCATGAGCGTTCTTTGCGTCTCGCCACTCCAGGCGGAGGACATTGATCCTGTCGCGAAAAGCTGCCAGCCGGGGCCGATGCAGGCCCACTGCGAGAGGTGGACCAAGGATTTCAGGACGGCCCTGGAGCGCGCGCAAAAGGGCGACCACGGGGCGCAGGTGATCGTGGCCTTATGCTTTTCTTCCGGCTGCCATGGTGCCGTGACCATCGACAGAGTTGCGTCCTGCAGCTGGCATCTCGTCATCGCCAATTCCGGCGCCGCTACCGTGCTCGACGCTTCCAACCTGCGCAACACCTGCCGGCCGATGACGCCTGTCCAGAAAGACCAAGCCCGCGCGCTTTCCGGCGACCTCGTCCGCAAGATCTACAAGCGCGCGGCAGCCACGACCGACCAGATGTAACTCTCCGGTTTCCCGCGAAAAATAATCTCATTGCCCTCCCAGCTTTCGCCGCTATTCTGCTGGCAAAAATCGGGAGGACCACGGATGATCCTGCACTGCGTATTCCTGCGGCTGAAGACAGCGGTGACGAGTGAGGACAAGCAATCGCTGTTCGACGCGATCGTCGCGCTGAAACAGGTCATCCCTGGCATTCTCGATATCAAATACGGCCCGAACGTTTCGCCCGAAGGGCTGCACGCAGGCTTCGTCGATGGTTTTGCCGTGACCTTCGAAAGTGCGGAAGCGCGGGACAACTATCTCATCCACCCCGAGCATGTCGCCGTGGGCGAACGCCTCGTCTCCTCGACGGACGGCGGCCTCGCCGGCATCCTGGTCTTCGACCTCAATCTTTGAAAATAGTCGGCCGTTGTAGAATACGGGCCGGATGCGTATCGTAAGGAAGATCGTTTCGACCGATTTCGGGTTGGGCCATGACCGAGGACATCCGACTATTTGGCGCTATCGCGGTCCGGCCCGCCATTCTTGCGCTCATCCCCCAGTTCGAAACGCTCACGGGATTTTCAGTTGCGGCCAAGTGGGCGGTCAATCCTACTGTCAAGACCGAGATCGAAGCCGGTGAACCCTTTGACCTCGTCATCATCAATCCGCATATGGTTGAGGACCTGGTCGCCTCGGGAAAGGTGAAGACAGGAAGCCACGCCGCCTTTGGGCGAATAGGCATGGGGGTTGCGGCCAAAGCGGGCAGCAAGCCGCTCGACATCGGCTCCGTCGCAGCATTCGCACATGTATTGAAGAGCGCGGGATCGATCGCCTATGCCAGTGACGGAACCAGCGGCGGCTACTTTTCCGGTCTGCTGGATCGCATGGGAATAGCCGATGAGGTGAAGCCCAAACTCGTGGCCGCACCGGGAGGACAAACACCGCTGGCCGTCGCCCGCGGGGACGCCGAGTTGGGAGTCGTTCCCGTAACTTCGATTCTCGCCGCCGCGCCTGAGGTCATACTCGTCGGCCGGTTTCCGGCAGAATTCCAAAGCTATATCGACTTCGCCATCGGCATCAGCGCCCATGCGCGGAACACAGAAGCTGCCACACAGCTGTCGGCGTATCTGACATCGGCTGCCGTCGATGACACTCTGGCGGCAAAGGGGGTCGAGCGCATCTAGAGACGTATCGTCAGCGCACGACCCACAGTCCTCGACCGTCAGCTCGATTTTGCCATGGCGGCGGCGAGCTGATCGACATTGTATTTGAACATCTTCTCATAGGTCGGCGCCGGTCCCTTGGCGTCGGAAAGGGATTCGACGTAGAGCTCGCCGCCGGGCTCGGCGCCGGTTGCCTTGGCGACCTGCTTGACCAAGCGCGGATCGTTGGAATTCTCGAAGAAATAGGCCTTTACGTGCTCGCCCTTGATCTGCTCGATCAGCTTGGCGACGTCGGCGGCCGAGGCCTCGCTTTCGGTGGAGAGACCGAGCGGCGCGAGGAAGCTGACATTATATTCGCGGCCGAAATAGCCGAAGGCATCGTGGCTCGTCAGCACCTTGCGGCGGTCTTCGGCGATCTTGTCGAATTTCGAATGGGCGTAGGCATTCAATCCATCGAGCGTCTTCGTGTACTTCTCGGCGTTGGCCTTGAAGGCGGCGGCATCTGCCGGGTCGGCCGCTGAAAGCGCCTTTTCGATATTGGCGACCCAGACCTTGACGTTGACAGGGCTGTTCCAGACATGCGGATCGGTGATCGTCTCGCCGTCTTCCTCCATGGTGCGGGTGTTGATACCTTCGGAGACCGTGACCGGTTTTCCCTTGTAGCCCGAGGCGGTGATCAGCCGGTCCATCCAGCCCTCCAACCCTTCGCCGCTGACGAAGGTAAGCTGCGCCGCGTTCAAGTTCTTCGCATCGGCCGGCGACGGCTCGAATTCATGGGGATCGCCGTTGGGGCCGACGAGGCTCGTCACCTTGACATGGTCGCCGCCGACCTCTCTGACGACATCGGCAAGCACGGTGAAGGACGCG
Organism: Rhizobium sp. BR 249; assembly: GCF_047445895.1. Lineage (NCBI taxonomy): Bacteria > Pseudomonadati > Pseudomonadota > Alphaproteobacteria > Hyphomicrobiales > Rhizobiaceae > Rhizobium > Rhizobium sp. BR 249. Next base: position 63,275 of record NZ_JARWKX010000007.1, read on the forward strand.
ACCACTTTCAGCGTTTCGGCGGAGGCGGGCGCGGCGGAGAGCGCCATCAGCGTGGGAAGTGCGGCGGCGGAGAGAAGCAGTCTGCGCGGTATCATCGAAGTCTCCTTGGGTCAGCCCTTCAGATGCGGGCGGGGAAAGAAGCGCCGGGCCAGGCCGGAAGGCGCAAAAAATATCGAAAAGGCATAAAGCAGCGCCGCCGTCATGATGATCGTCGGGCCGGAAGCGAGTTCGAGATGATAGGAGGCGATCAGGCCGAGATAACCGGAGGCGGCCGCACTCACGGTCGCGATGGCAATCATCGCCGGCAGGCTGCGTGACCAGAGCTGGGCGATCGCCGCCGGCAGCATCATCAGGCCGACCGCCATCAGCGTACCGAGCGCCTGGAAGCTGGCGACGAGGTTCAGCACCACGAGCAGCAGGAAGAGCACGTGATAGACCGGCCCGCGGCCGCCGACGGCGCGCAAGAAGCCAGGATCGAAGCATTCCACGACCAGCGGCCGATAGATGAAGGCGAGGATGACGAGCGTCAGCGAGGTGATCGCACCGATCTGGTAGAGCGCTGAGGCGTCGATTGCCAGAATGGTGCCGAAGAGCACATGCAGCAGGTCGATATTCGAGCCGCGCAGCGAGACGATCAGCACGCCGAGCGCCAGCGAAGCGAGATAGAAGCTCGCAAAGCTCGCATCCTCCTGCAGCACGGTCATCCGGCTGACGGCGCCCGAAAGCAGCGCCACCGACAGGCCGGCGACAAGGCCGCCGAGGCCCATGGCCGTCAGCGACAAGGAGCCGGCGACGAGGTAGCCGATCGCCGCACCGGGCAGAACGGCGTGGCTCATGGCGTCGCCCATCAGGCTCATGCGCCGCAGCATCAGGAAGACGCCGATCGGACCTGAACCGAGCCCGAGGCAAAGGCAGGCGATAAACGCGCGGCGCATGAACCCGAAATCGGCGAAGGGCGCGAAGAAGATATCGTAGACCGTCATGCCGCCGGCGCCTCTTCAGGCCCGCAAGTCTCGGCATCCTCCTCCCAGCGCTCGGCCATCGCGCGGGCCTTCAGCAAATTGGCCGGCGACATGACCTCGGCTGTCGGACCCCAACCGACGAGTTCGCGGGCGAGCAGCAGGGTTTGCGGAAAATGTGCGCGAACGAGTTCGAAATCGTGCAGCACGGCGATGACCGTGCGCCCTTCGCCATGCCAGCGGACGACGATATCGAGCAGGTCTTTCGTCGTGCGGGCATCGATTGCCGTAAAAGGCTCATCGAGCAGGATGATGCCGGCATCCTGCAACAGCAGGCGGGCAAAGAGCACACGCTGAAACTGGCCGGCCGAGAGCGAACCGATATGGCGCCCGCCGAAACCTTCGAGCCCGACGGCCGAAAGTGCCTCGCCTGCCCTTCTCACATCCGCCGGGGCGATACGGCCGAAGGCGCCGGATGTCTTCCAGGCGCCGAGCATGACGGTATCGATGACCGAGATCGGAAAGCGGCGGTCGATCTCGGCGGCCTGTGGGAGATAACCGAATTCCGCCTGCCCCAGCCGGTGCTCGACCCTGCCTTCAGCGGGACGAAGCTCGCCCATGATCGCCTTCAGCAGCGTCGACTTGCCGGCGCCGTTCGGCCCGGCAATCGCCGTCAGGCTGCCGGATGCAAACGAGCCGGAAACGTGATGGACGGCCGGGTGGCGGTCATAGGCGACGGTCAGGTTGTCGAGACGGATCAGCGGCGTCATGGGAGAAGAACCGCCCAATGAATTGCAAGCCAGAGAACGGCAAGGATGAGTGCGATGCCGATCGCCCTTGATAAAGCCGACTGCCCCAGAAGGCTGATGAAGGGGCGGTCGGGGCTTGGGGGCATGGCTCATCCTACAATGTAATAACATTACGGTTATGTTATAACGATTGCGGCGAGATTGAGGCGGGGGATCGAGTTGTTCGCAAATGAGAAAGGGCGCACAATGAGAAAGGGCGACCAAATGGCCGCCCTTCATTGTCTATTTCGAAAAGATCAGAGCTGTTCCAGCATCGCCGCTGCGCCCGAGACCGTTGCCTGTCCGGGGCTTTCCTCGACGTTGAGGGATTTCACGACGCCGTCTTCCACCAGCATCGAATAGCGCTTGGAGCGCAGGCCCAGGCCGCCGGCGGAGAGGTCGGCGTCAAGGCCGATGGCCTTGGTGAAACCGGCGTCCCAATCGGCGAGAAAATGGATCTTGCCGAGGCCGCCGGAGGATTGCGCCCAGGCGCCCATGACGTGCCAGTCGTTGACGGCGAGAACGGCGATGTCGTCGACGCCCTTGCCGAGGATGGTGTCGCGGTTTTCGAGATAGCCCGGTAGGTGGTTCAGCGTGCAAGTGGGCGTGAATGCGCCCGGCACGGCAAAGAGCACGACGCGCTTTCCGGCAAAGATCTGATCGGTGGTGATTTCGACGGGGCCGTCCGCCGTCTTTTCCTTGAAGGTGGCGGCAGGAAGCTTGTCGCCGATCGCGATGGTCATGATGTTCTCCTTGGCTGGTACTTGCAGCGGACGCCGTGCAGGCGCCTGACCTGGTGGCGGCGGACGCCGCAGGGGATTGGGGTGACTATAAGACCCGGTCGATCAAAGGCAAGGCCGGTCATTCGAAAGCAAGGGGCGTCTCCATCGCCGCCTTGCCGTCGACGACCAGCACGCCCCAGCGCTTGCCTGACATGTCGTAATTTTTCGGCAGCTTGCCGATAGCGATGTCGACCTTGAAGACGGCGCCGTCTCGTTTGCCGGCGATCTGCTTGGTGAAGACATGACCGCTCGGGCCGGTGACGATGATATCGGGCGCACTCGTCCCTTCGCCCGGCAGAGCGAGGGTCAGCGACAGCGTCTTCATGTCAGGCGACATTGAATGCGCCGTCACGCCGAATTCCGCCGACGGCGGCTTCGGCAGGGCCGCATCCGCCGCCTGAAGGATCGCCTCCTCCTGCGGATGCGACTGGATGGCGGCGCCAAGCTTCAGCGAGAAATTCGCCTGGAAGGGAATGCAGATATCCTTGCAGATGCCGATGAAGGCGGTGGCGTCGATCTCGACCGGACCCTTGCCTGCCGCCGCCAGCGAAAGCGGCAGCGTCACCGGCGCGTCATAGGCGATGTCCTCGATTGCGCCGTTGAAAAAATGCTTCGGAACGGGATAGGCCATCGCATCGAGCGTCACGCCGCTGCCCGGCGCGAGCGTCACCTGAGGCGGAATGCCGCTATTGCCAGGTTCGCGCCAATAGGTGATCCAGCCTGGGTTCGGCTCGATCTGCAGAGCGGCACGGATCTTGCCGCCGGCATCGGCCGGCAGCGCCACGAGGCGCATACGGCCGCCCTCGTTCTCCGCCCAGGAGCTCATTTCCGCCCGAGCGGAGCAAAAGGGAAGAAGTGCTGAGGCCGCCGAAACGACCGCAATGAAAAGGCTTCGCGGGTTCACGAAAATAATCATCATGGAACAATGGTTTACCGAAACTGGCGTTTGGCCGCCAGAAGTCGCGGCGATTTAAATCTTCATTTTCGGTTGATTGATTTGTGACATTGGCCCATGTTTCTTCTGTCGAGGCCTTGTGCGGTCTGGCAGCAGGAGGAACGATGTCCTTATCGACGCTGAAGAACAGACGGGAACGTGGCTTCTTCGATGGCCAGTTCCTCATCGCCATGCCAGGCATGGAAGACCGCAACTTCGCGCGCACGGTGATCTACATCTGCGCTCATTCGGATGCCGGCGCCATGGGCTTCGTCATCAACCGGCCGCAGAGCCTGACCTTCACCGACGTGCTCTTGCATCTCGACATGATCAAGCAGGAAGATTCGATCGTGCTGCCGAAGCGGGCGCGCGATTTCCCGATCCAGACCGGCGGCCCGGTGGAAAGCGGCCGCGGTTTCGTGCTGCATTCGGACGATTATGCCAGCGATTCCTCGATCCCGGTCAGCGACGACATCTGCCTGACGGCGACGCTCGACATCGTGCGCGCCATCTCCAAGGGCGACGGCCCGAAGCGGGCGACGATGCTGCTCGGCTATTCCTCCTGGGCGGCCGGCCAGCTCGAAAACGAGGTCGCCAACAATGGCTGGCTCACCTGCCCCGCCAACGAGGAAATGATCTTCGACCGCAGCCTCGAGGACAAATACGAACGGGCGCTCGCCGGCATGGGCGTGACGGCTGCCATGCTTTCGGCCGAAGCCGGCCATGCCTGAAGCAGCTGGAACGAATAGCGGGGACTGACGTTTTCATCCGGCGAACGGGGACAAGAGTCCGTCCGCCGACCAAGGAGACATCAGCCATGGGTAGCACCAGCGACAAGATATCGGGCAAGGCAAACGAAATTGCCGGCAAGACCAAGCAGGCCGTCGGCAAGGCCGCCGATGATCGAGACATGCAGGCCAGGGGCGCCGTTCAGGAAGCCAAGGGCAAGGGACAAGTCGCAACCGACAAGATCAAGGACAAGCTCAAGGGCGCCATCGACCGGCTGTGAGCCAAATGCTCATTCTTCACGATGCCTGCTGCGCGCGCCCCGCGCGGCAGGCATTTTTAATCCGCCACCCATGCTTTCTGCAGAGATAAGACGATGAAGCTTTTCGCCTGCGACAATTGCGATCAGGTCGTCCACTTCGACAACCGGCATTGCGTGCGCTGCAACCATCGCCTCGGTTTCCTGCCGGGCGACCTCGCCATGCATGCGCTGGAGCCTTGCGAGGAGACTGTCTGGCAACTCGTTTCCAATCCGGACCGCAAGGTGCGCTTCTGCGCCAATGCCGGCCTCGACATCTGCAACTGGCTGGTGGACGGCGACAGCGACAGCGAATTCTGCCTTGCCTGCCGCCATAACCGGCTGGTTCCGAACACCGGCACCCAGAACGGCGTCGACCGCTGGAGGCGGATCAGCCAAGCGCAGCGTCATCTATTCTATTCGCTGCTGCGCTGGAGACTGCCGCATCCCGACCGGACCGAAGACCCGCAGGGCGGCCTCGTCTTCGATTTCCTTGAGGATTCGATCGAGGGCAACGGCTATGTCGTGCCGGCCATGACCGGCCACGAAGAAGGCCTGATTACCATCCGCGCCGCAGAAGCTGACGATGCGACACGTGAACAGGCGCGCGCATCGATGAACGAACCCTATCGCACATTGCTCGGCCATTTCCGTCACGAGACGGGGCATTTCATCTGGAACAAGCTGGTGCGCGATCGCAATGCCCTGGCGGATTTCCGTGCCGTGTTCGGCGACGAACGGCAGGATTACGCGGCGGCGCTGGAAAAACATTATGCCGGCGGCGCGCCCGTGGGATGGCAGGACAGTTTCATCAGCGCCTATGCGGCATCGCATCCCTGGGAGGATTTCGCCGAATGCTTCGCCCATTACCTCCACATCGTCGATACGCTTGAGACGGCTCGCGCCTTCGGCATCGCCATCGACCCGCGCGGCCATGAGGAGATATCGGGCGAGGTGGATTTCCTTCCCTACAGGGCGCAGAGCGCCGAACAGCTGGTCAGCGCCTGGGTGCCGCTCAGCCTGGCGATCAACGCCATCCAGCGCAGCATGGGCCAGCCGGATTCCTATCCTTTCGTGCTCTCCTCGCCCGTCGTGGCAAAACTCGAATATCTGCACCGGCTGATACAGGGAGCGGCAATAGATGGCCTGAGCAGGCCTTAAAACGAAACCGCCTTGCCCTTCTTGAAAGGCTCCATGCCCCTTCGGGCGAGCTCATCGGCGCGTTCGTTTTCCGGGTGGCCGGCGTGGCCCTTGACCCAGTGCAGCGTTACCTTGTGGCGGTTGCGGGCTTCCTCAAGCGCCTGCCAGAGCTCGGCATTCTTCACCGGCTTCTTATCCGATGTCTTCCAGCCGTTTTTCTTCCAGCCGAAGATCCACTTGGAGATGCCATCCTTGACATAGGCGCTGTCGGTATAGAGATCGACCTCGCAAGGGCTCTTCAAGGCCGATAGCGCGGAGATCGCCGCCATGAGCTCCATGCGGTTGTTGGTCGTGTCCGCCTCGCCGCCGCAAAGCTCCTTTTCGACATCGCCATAACGCAGCACCGCGCCCCAGCCGCCGGGGCCGGGATTGCCGGAGCATGCGCCGTCGGTAAAGATATCGACGTGCTTCATAGGCTCAACCCGTATTCGGCCGGTGAGCTGATCTGGCGGTGGAACCGCAGCTTGCGGAGATATTCGAGCGGGTCCTTCTTGGTGACCATCGCGCCTTCCGGCGTCGTCAGCCAATCATAGAGCCGCGTGAGGAAGAAGCGCAGCGCCGAGCCGCGCGACAGCACCGGCAGGGCTGCTATTTCGGCCTCGCTCAACGGCCTGACACTCTGGTAACCCTCGAGCATCGCCATGCCCTTGGTGATATTGTAGGCGCCGTCCTTCTCGAAGCACCAGGCATTCAGGCAGATCGAGACGTCATAGGCGAGCAGGTCGTTGCAGGCGAAATAAAAATCGATCAGGCCGGAGAGTTCGTCGCCGAGGAAGAAGACGTTGTCGGGGAAGAGATCGGCGTGGATGACGCCGGCGGGCAACTCGCCCGGCCAGGCGGCGGAGAGGAAATCCAGTTCGTTCTGGATCTCGCTCTGCAAACCGGCTTCGACCTCGCCGGCGCGCTCCTCGGACTTTTCCCAGAGTGCCCGCCAGCCGTCGATCGAAAGCGCATTCGGGCGCTTCAGCGCGAAGCCTTCGCCGGCCACGTGCATCGCGGCGAGCGCCCGGCCGACTTCACGGCAATGCTTGGCCTCCGGCTTTCTGAGCCACATGCCTTCGAGAAAGGAAATCAAGGCGGCCGGACGGCCGGAGAGCGAGCCGAGCAGCGCGCCGTCGCGGCGCGGCAGCGGCAGCGGGCAGGACAGGCCGCGGGCGGAAAGATGCTGCATCAGGCCGAGGAAGAACGGCAGGTCGCTTTTCTCCACACGCTTCTCATAAAGCGTCAGGATCAGCGGCGCCTTCGAGGTATGAAGCAGGAAATTGGAATTTTCGACGCCCTCGGCGATCCCCTTGTAGGAGAGCAGGCTTCCCGCGTCATATTCGGTCAGGAACCATTTCAGGTCGTCTTCGGCGATATCGGTATAGACTGCCAAGGGAGGTCTCGTCTCTGCATTGTTGATACTGGGGCGCCCGAACCGAACGGCCGGGCCGCGATAAGGCTCGACCTACCCGTTGACGAAAGCCATGTCGGCCGCTGTCAGCTCGATGTTGCGCAATTCGCGGTTGACCAGGAAGTTCTCGGTTTCCTGCACCGTTTCGGCCAGTTCGACGCGGGCGTCGAAGCGGGCACGGAAGGCCTCGATGATCTCATTGACGATGACCTCAGGCGCCGAGGCGCCGGCGGAAAGGCCCAGCGTCGAAATCGCGCCGATATCGTCCCAGTCGAGTTCGGCGGCGCGCTGCACGAGGATGGATTTCTTCGCCCCTGCCCTCAGCGCCACCTCGACGAGGCGCTTGGAATTGGACGAATTCGGAGCACCGACGATGACGAAGAGATCGCAGCCCGGGGCCGCCTGCTTCACCACTTCCTGGCGATTGGTCGTCGCATAACAGATCGAGTCCGCCGCCGGCGCGGTCAAATTCGGGAAGCGCTCATGCAGGCGGGTGATGACGCCGGCGGTATCGTCGACCGAAAGCGTCGTCTGCGTGACATAGCCGAGATTGTCGGGATCGACGGGCTGATAGGCCTCGGCATCCTCGATCGTCTCGATCAGCGAAACGGAACCCTCCGGCAGTTGCCCCATCGTGCCGATGACTTCGGGATGACCGGCATGACCGATGAGAACGACATGGCGGCCGAGGCGATTGTGGCGCATCGCCTGTTTGTGGACCTTGGAGACCAGTGGGCAGGTCGCATCGAGATAGAAGAGGTTGCGGCTCGCCGCATCCTCCGGCACGGATTTCGGTACGCCGTGGGCGGAGAAGACGACCGGCTGGGCGCGATGCTCGGCCGGGATCTCATCCAGTTCCTCGACGAAGACGGCGCCCTTGGCCTCCAGCCCCTCGACGACATAACGATTGTGGACGATCTCATGGCGCACATAGACCGGCGCGCCGTAGGATTTCAGCGCCAGCACGACGATCTGGATGGCGCGGTCGACGCCGGCGCAGAAGCCGCGCGGGCCGCAGAGCCTGATCGTCAAGGGAGGTTTCGCCGCAATATTCATGTCTTTTCCAACATTTCCTCATTCCTGCCCTCGGGTTTAACCCGAGGACGTCACAGGAATCCAGCCACGGCGCGTCTGCGCCGTGAATAACCGTCAACATCCAAATCCATCTTCCGCACCCAAGGACTTGGGCGCACTGGATTCCTGTGACGAGCACAGGAATGAGGGAGAACTTGGCAACGTCCAGCTTCAACAGCAACGTCCCGCGTTGGGAATAAGGGACCTCTAGCCCAATATAGGCGAGAATTGAAGCGATACTATTGCGGAGGCGCCTTTCCAGGTTTGCGGAACCAGGAGATCGCCACCACGACGACCAGAACGGCGGCAAGCCCGTACCAGGTGAAAGCATATTGCAGATGGTCGTTCGGCAGGTCCACCTGCGTCACGCCGCCGATCGGCAAACCCGCCGGATTGGGCGTCGAATCGGCATCGACGAAAAACGGAATGACCTGCGCCTTGTCCAGCCCGACGCTTGCGGCCATGACGTCGAGGTCCTTCCAGTAGAAGATGTTCTTGGCGACATCGTTGTCGGGCACCAGTGAGGAAGGCTTGCCGGGGAGCCGCGCGCGCGCCAGGCCGGTGACGGTCTGCTGGTCCGTCAACTGGCCCTGCATGCGCATTTCCGGCTCCTTGTTCTCATAGGGAACGAAGCCACGGTTGACTAAGAGATAGCGCCCGTCGGCAAGTTCCAGCGGGGTATAGATGTAGAAACCCGTCTGGCCGCGCCATGTGGCGAAGAAGTGCCGCTCCTTGTTGTTGATATAGCGGCCGCTGGCCGTGACCTTGCGGTATTCGATATCACCGCCCGAAGCCGCCATTGCCTCGATATCGGCGAGCGGCACCGGGGCTGCGGCCTGGCGCGTCGCGATATCGGCGAGCAGGCCTTCCTTCCAGTAGAGGCGCTGCACTTGCCAGGTGCCGAGCGAAATCAGGATGGCGAGCGCGATCAGCACCAGGATGCCCGTGACGACAGGCAACCGCCGGCGCAGCGCGGCATGTTCGATGTCAATCACTCAGGCGTCCTTCGCGGGCGTTATGGCGGTACTGCATGGCGATCAGGATGCCCTTGAACCAGCGCAGCGTCAGTAGTGACAGGATGATCGTCAGCGGGCCGAAGAGCAGGATGTGCACCCAAATCGGCGGGCCGTAATTTACCTGCAGCCACAGCACCATGCCGATGATGATGAAGCCGACGATGAGAATGACGAAGACGGCAGGCCCATCACCGGAATCGGCGAAGGAATAATCGAGGCCGCATGCAGCGCAGCGCGGCTTCAGGCCGAGCAGGCCATCGAAGAGCTTGCCATGGCCGCAGCGCGGGCAGCAGCCCTTGATGCCTGTTTTCACCGGATCGACGGGGGGAAAATGCGCGTTGTCCTCGCTCATGCTGTTCCTTTGAGCGGCGTCCGACGGCCGCTGCATTTCGATGCTGCCTTAACTCTCCCATAAAGTATTCGCATCCCGAATGGAAATGCCTGCGCTGTTTCGCTTCACCGATTCGCGCCAAACAGAAGAAGAAAACTGATGACCAATGACAGCCATGCCGGACAGATCATTATCCTGAACGGGGCGCCGCGAAGCGGCAAATCCAGCATTGCACGCGCAATCCAGGAAGAATTCGAGGGGCCGTGGATCAACCTCGGCGTCGACATCTGCAATGCCATGACGCCGAAGCGTTACCTGCCCGGCATCGGCCTGAGGCCGGGCGGTGAGCGGCCTGATCTGGAGGAGCTGGTGCCGTTCCTCTACGCAGCCCTTTATGAATCGATCGCCATTCACGCGGGATTGGGGCTCAATGTGGTGGCCGATCTCGGCCATCACGACAGTTATTCGCAGCCACTCGGCATTCTCGGCGACTGCGCCCGGCGTTTGGAAGGCTTCTCCGTGCTATTCACAGGCGTTCGCTGTCCGATCGAGACGATCATGCAGCGGCGTGAGGTCGCACAGGAAGGCCGCGAGACCCTCTACCTCAGAGCCACGGGGGATGCACCGATCCCCGAACCGGTGCAGCGCTGGCAGGATGAAGTGCATCGGCCCGGCATCTATGACCTGGAGGTCGATACGTCAGTGCTGACCGCGCTCGAATGTGCCGAGGCGATCCGGCAGCGGCTCGATCTCGGCATTCCCCAGCCATCGGCGTTCGAACGGATCGCCCAGGGGCGGTGAGAAGGGGCACGAGCTTGCCTCAGTTCCTTGCAAATGGACGAAGACAGGCCGCAGCATATCGGCCTTCGCCCCCGCGGGGGAGAAGAGATTTGCGGCAACCGCTCCATTCCCCAATGACGAGAACAGAGCGTGGAGAGCCACACACAAAAAGGCGGGCACAAGGCCCGCCTTTTTGCTTGCATATCAACCCAATCAGCCCGCGGCTACCGGAGCGCCCCAGCCGCCCCAGACGTAGATGCAGAAGAACAGGAACAGCCAGACGACGTCGACGAAGTGCCAGTACCAGGCGGCCGCCTCGAAGCCGAAATGCTGCTTCGGGGTGAAGTCGCCGCGCAGCGCGCGAAGCAGGCAGACCAGCAGGAAGATCGTGCCGACCAGGACGTGGAAGCCATGGAAGCCGGTCGCCATGAAGAAGGTCGCGCCGTAGATCGAGCTCTTGAAGGCGAAGGGCGCGTGGGCATATTCGTAGGCCTGGACGCAGGAGAAGAAGATACCAAGCAGCACCGTCAGCGTCAGGCCCTGGACCAGGCCCTTGCGATCGTTGTGCAGCAGGGCATGGTGCGCCCAGGTGACCGTCGTGCCCGAGAGCAGCAGGATGACGGTGTTGTAGATCGGCAGGTGCCAGGGGTCGAGCACTTCGATGCCCTTCGGCGGCCAGACGCCGCCGGTATAGGCAAGCCGCGAAGCCTGGATGGCCTCGTTCGGATAGAGGCTGGCGTCGAAATAGGCCCAGAACCAGGCGACGAAGAACATCACTTCCGAAGCGATGAACATGATCATGCCGTAACGCAGGTGCAGCGACACGACGCGAGTGTGGGACCCTTCGTGGGCTTCCTTCACCGTATCGGCCCACCAGCCGTACATGACGTAGAGAACCAGCACGAGGCCGATGTAGAAGAGCCAGGGATTGGCGAGCTCCACTCCGGCAAATTTGAAAGAGCCTGCGCTCAGATAGCGCATGTAGCAGACGCCGCCGAGCGCCATGATGAAGGCGCCGAGCGAGGCGAGAATCGGCCACGGGCTCGGATCGATGATGTGGTAGTCGTGATGTTTCTGGTGAGCATCGGCCATGTAGCTATCCCCGGATGTCTTCCTTCACTCCGCTCCCGGCATAGCCGGAAACAAGCCTTGATCAAAGTTTCTTTTCAATCTTCTGCGTTCCGCCCTCATTCGAAGCCAGCGGCTTCGGTCCCTCTTTCGGGTAGAACGTATATGACAGCGTGACCGTATGGATATCCTTCGATTCCACGGCCTTGACGATTTCCGGATCGATGTAGAACACCACCGGCATTTCGAGCTTCTCGCCCGGTTTCAGGTCCGTTTCCGTAAAGCAGAAACATTGCACCTTGTTGAAATAGGCACCCGCTTCGCCCGGCGTGACATTGAACACCGCCTGGCCGCGCTGGGTCTCGTTCGAACGGTTCTCCGCGACGAAATTGACCTGGATGGTCTCGCCGATCTTCGGATTGACCTCGCGCTCGACCGGCTTGAAATTCCACTGCAGGCCGGGCGCGACATTGGCATCGAAGGTGACGCGCATCTTGCGGTCGAGGACGACGCTCGACATCTGGTCGACGCGCTGCGTCGTGCCGTTGTAGCCGGTCACCTGGCAGAAGATGCGGTAGAGCGGCACGGCGGCGTAGCTCATCGCGCCCATGCCGAAGACGAAGCTCAGGCACATCATGACGACGGCGCCGTTGTTCCGGCCCTGCTTCTTCGGCGCGCCCGTGTTTCCGCTCATCCGGCCATTCCCCCGCCCATCTTCACGATCGTGATCGCGTAGAAAAGGACGACAAGACCGGCAAGCACCAGTCCGAGAGCGATGTTGCGGTTGCGGCGCGATTTCATCTGTTTTTCGGTGAGCTTGACGAGATCCATCAGAACCATCCTCCGGCATGCGAGACGAAGAACGAAGCCAGCCGGTCGAACATCAAGGCGGAGAACACCGCGAAGAGATAGAAGATCGAGAAGGCGAAGAGCTTCTTCGCCGGGATCATCTTCAGATCGCCGTCGGGCATGCGCCAGACGGCGATGGAACAGTATACAAAGATGGCGCCGAGGATGGCGGCGACGAGACCATAGCCGAAGCTCGCGAAACCAAGGAAGGACGGCAGGACCGCACAGACGGCGGTCAGCACCGCATAGGCGACGATCTGATGCTTGGTCGTGCGCTCGCCGGCGACGTTCGGCAGCATCGGCACGCCGACGGCTTCGTAGTCGCGCATCTTGAAGAGCGCGAGCGCCCAGAAATGCGCCGGCGTCCACAGGAAGATGATGAGGAAGAGAACGGTGCTCTCGATCGTCACCGAATTCGTCACGCAGGCCCAGCCGATCATCGGCGGGAAGGCGCCGGCGGCGCCGCCGATAACGATGTTCTGCGGCGTCGAGCGCTTCAGCCACATGGTATAGACGACGGCGTAGAAGAAGATGGTGAAGGCGAGGATGCCGGCCGAGAGCCAGTTGACGGCCAGGCCGAGGATCACAACCGAAAAGCCTGACAGCACCAGGCCGAAGGCGAGCGCCTCGGACGGCGCGACGCGGCCGGCCGGGATCGGACGGTTGGCCGTGCGGCTCATGACGGCGTCGATATCGGCATCGTACCACATGTTGAGCGCACCGGAGGCACCGGCGCCGACCGCGATGCAGAGGATGGCGATCAGGCCGAGGACGGGATTGATGTGGCCCGGCGCCAGCACCAAGCCGGCAAAGGCGGTGAAGACCACGAGCGACATGACCCGCGGCTTCAGGAGTTCGAAATAATCGCGCGCACTTGCTTCCGACATTTCGCCGTCCTCTGCAAGCGCCTCGTGATTGTCGATAACCGTCATCATTCAGTCCTGAATTTCTCAAAATCAGGACGCCATATCGGATACGGCGTCCTGATATCCGCGCAGATTACTTGATGCGCGGAAGCTGTTCCCACTGGTGATAGGGCGGCGGCGAAGGCAGCTGCCATTCGAGCGTCGTCGCACCCTCGCCCCACGGATTGTCGCCGGCGACGCGCTTCTTTGCGAAGGCTTCGAAGACGCAGAAGAGGAAGACCAATACGCCGAAGGCCGAGATATAAGAGCCGATGGACGATACGTAGTTCCAGCCTGCGAAGGCATCCGGATAATCGATGTAGCGGCGCGGCATGCCGGCGAGCCCGAGGAAGTGCTGCGGGAAGAACACCAGGTTGACGCCGATGAACATGATCCAGAAATGCAGCTTGCCGAGGAACTCGCTGTACAGGTAGCCGGTCATCTTCGGGAACCAGTAGTACCAGCCCGCGAAGATCGCGAAGACGGCGCCGAGCGACAGAACGTAGTGGAAGTGAGCCACGACGTAATAGGTGTCATGCAGCGAGCGGTCGAGACCGGCATTGGCGAGCTGGACGCCCGTGACGCCGCCGACCGTGAACAGGAAGATGAAGCCGATCGCCCAGATCATCGGCGTGCGGAACGAGATGGAACCGCCCCACATCGTCGCAATCCAGGAGAAGATCTTCACGCCCGTCGGCACGGCGATGACCATCGTGGCGAAGACGAAGTAGCGCTGCGCGTCGAGCGACAGGCCGACCGTGTACATGTGGTGAGCCCAGACGACGAAGCCGACAGCGCCGATCGCGACCATGGCGTAGGCCATGCCGAGATAACCGAAGACCGGCTTCTTCGAGAAGGTCGAGATGATGTGGCTGATCATGCCGAAGCCCGGCAGGATGAGGATGTAGACCTCGGGATGACCGAAGAACCAGAACAGGTGCTGGTAGAGGATCGGGTCGCCGCCGCCTTCCGGAGAGAAGAAGGAGGTGCCGAAGTTACGGTCGGTCAGCAGCATGGTGATGCCGCCTGCCAGGACCGGCAGCGACAGCAGCAGCAGGAAGGCGGTGATCAGCACGGACCAGGCAAACAGCGGCATCTTGTGCAGCGTCATGCCGGGGGCGCGCATGTTCAGGATCGTGGTGATGAAGTTGATCGCACCGAGGATGGACGAGGCGCCGGCAATGTGGAGCGCGAAGATCGCAAGGTCGACCGCCGGTCCGGGCGTGCCGCTCGTCGCCAGCGGCGGATACATCGTCCAGCCGCCGCCCGTGCCGTAGGCGCCTGCAGGGCCTTCGACGAACATCGACAGCAGCAGGAGAGCAAAGGCGGGAACGATCAGCCAGAAGGAGATGTTGTTCAGGCGCGGGAAGGCCATGTCGGGAGCACCGATCATGATCGGCACCATCCAGTTGGCGAAGCCGCCGATCATCGCCGGCATGACCATGAAGAAGATCATGATCAGCGCGTGCGCCGTCGTGAACATGTTGAACATCTGCTTGGCGCCGTCGATCGCGGCATCGCCCTCATAGCCGTAGACCATCGAGGCGAGGCCATGGAAGATCTGGATGCCCGGCTCCTGCAGCTCCATGCGCATGGCGACGGAAAGCGCGCCGCCGATGATGCCGGCAATGATCGCGAAGATCAGATAGAGCGTGCCGATGTCCTTGTGGTTCGTCGAGAACAGCCAGCGATTGGCGAAGCTCGGCTTATGCGAGTGATCGTGATGATCGTCATGCGCATGGTCGTGATGGGCGTGATCATGAGAATGATCGTGAGCGGAAGGTCCAGCCATTGTCCCGATCCCCTTTAATTACTGTGCTTCGGCAACGTCGACGGTCTTTGCGGGACCATCGGTTGCAGCCATGAGTGTCTTGTAGGCGCCGGGCAGGTCGCTGGCGGCCGTGGTCAGCCACTGCTTGTACTTGTCCTCGGAGACGACGCGGATGGCGATCGGCATGAACGCATGGTCCTTGCCGCAGAGCTCGGAACACTGGCCGTAGAACAGGCCTTCGCGCTCGGCCCTGAACCAGGTTTCGTTCAGGCGGCCCGGCACGGCATCGATCTTGACGCCGAAGGACGGCATGGCGAAGGCGTGAATGACGTCGGTGGGCGCCGCTGTCACGAGAACGCGAACAGTCTTGTTGACCGGCAGGACCAGCTCATTGTCCACGGCGAGAAGCCTTGGATAGACCGACTTGTCTTCCTTGCCGGCGGCCGCGCGGTCCTGATCCTTCAGGAGATAGGAATCGAAGGCGAGCGGGCTTTCGCCGGCACCTTCATATTCATAATTCCACTGCCATTGGGTGGCGGTCGCCTTGATCGTGACGTCCGGGTTTTCGGGCAGCGTCAGCTGCGCCGTCAGAAGATTGAA
Source organism: Rhizobium sp. BR 249 (assembly GCF_047445895.1). Classification (NCBI taxonomy): domain Bacteria; kingdom Pseudomonadati; phylum Pseudomonadota; class Alphaproteobacteria; order Hyphomicrobiales; family Rhizobiaceae; genus Rhizobium; species Rhizobium sp. BR 249. The sequence continues at coordinate 78,749 of NZ_JARWKX010000007.1, forward strand.
CGAAGGAATGGCGAGAAAGAGCAGCACCAGGACCGGCCCCACGGTCCAGACCACTTCGATCAGCGTGTTGTGGCTCGTCTTCGACGGCACCGGGTTCGCGCTGGCGCGGAACTTGAAGCAGACGACAATGAGCAGGATCAGAACGAAGAGCGTGATCGGAACGATAAACCACAGGGTATATTGTTCGAACCAATGAATTTCCCGCATGATCGGCGTCGCCGCCGGCTGCAGCGTCGCCTGCCACGGCATCGGCTGGTCGGCATATGTGCCGGAAGCAAAAAGCAGACAGACCAGCGCGGTCAGAGCTGCATAAGCCTTCTTCATCACCTTATTATCTCCCTCGAGCGCTTGACCTGCAAAATCGAACGCAGAATCCTTGCCATCTTCAGCGCTTCAAACCACAGTTTGGCATTTGCCGCAACAGGCCAGAGCAATTGTCTATGCGGCATTTTTGCTTAAAGCGCAGGCAGGCCGGAACGGCAAAACATTCCAAGTTTTTCATCAGCATACGAAAAATCGCCTTTCCGGCCAATCCGATGCCCGAACATTCTTGCCGAAAGGTCCAATTTCTGCCGCAGTCCCCCGGTTTTCACGGGGTAGGGCTTTTCATTTTCAGTGGGCAGCTTCAACAATAGCGGCAATGATTCGATATCCAGAGGTTTTCATGGGTTTCCGTTCCCTCGCGCGGTCGCTTCTCCTGACCGCCAGCATCGCGGCCGCGGCGACGACGCCCGTTTTCGCGCAGCAGCCCGCCGCTCCGTCGCAGGCAAAGCCGCCCGCTTCGGCGCCGGCCCCTGCTCCGGCGCAGCAGCCCTCAGCCGCCAATCCGAATATCCAGGTGACGCCCGGCCAGACCCAACCGCAGGCGCCCGGCACGGTGAAATCCAATCATGGCGCATGGTCGGTCGTCTGCGACAAGCCGGCGGGTGCTGCGACCGAACAATGCGCGCTGATGCAGAACGTCATCGCCGAGGACCGGCCGGAGGTCGGGCTTTCCGTCGTCGTCTTGAAGACGGCCGACCGCAAGTCGAAGATTCTGCGGGTGCTGGCACCTCTCGGCGTTCTCCTGCCGAACGGGCTCGGGCTCAATGTCGACGGCAAGGATATCGGCCGCGCCTATTTCGTGCGCTGCTTCGCCGACGGCTGCTATGCCGAGGTCGTGCTCGAAGACGAGTTGCTCAAGACCTTCCGCAGCGGCGCCCAGGCAACCTTCATCGTCTTCCAGACACCGGAAGAAGGCATCGGCATCCCCGTCGATCTCAAGGGCTTCGCCGAAGGCTTCGACGCCCTTCCCTGAGACGCAGGGCTTGCTCGGACAATCCATCAGACCTACATCGGCTATGAGCACTCCTGCTCTTCAGCGGAGCATAAGACATGACCACCGATCTCCTGACGCTTTTCGATGCCGATGAAGCCGCGATGCGCGGTCTCGTCGCCGAAGCCTTGTCCGGCGCCGATGACGGCGAGCTCTTCATCGAACACGCGCAGGCGGAAGCGCTGACCTTCGACAATGGCCGGCTGAAGGGTGGCAGCTTCAATACCGAGCAAGGGTTCGGCCTGCGCGCGGTTGCCGGCGAAGCAGTGGGTTACGCCCATGCCGGCGATCTTTCCGTCTCGGCGCTGAAGCGGGCGGCAGATGCGGTCGGCGCCGTGACGCGCGGTTATTCCGGCTCTTACGCGGCAGCGCCCCAGGGCACGAACCGCAAGCTCTATACCGACGAAAATCCGATCGGCTCGCCGACCTTCGAGGAGAAGGTGAAGGTGCTGACCGATATCGACGCCTATCTCAGGAACAAGAACGACAAGGTGAGGCAAGTCACGGCTTCGGTGGCGGCAAGCTGGCAGGTGGTCGACATCCTGCGCGCCGATGGGCACCGCGTCCACGACATAAGACCGATGACGCGCATCAATATCTCGGTCGTGGTCGGTGAAGGCGAACGTCAGGAAAGCGGCTCCTACGGCCAGGGCGGCCGCATCGGCTTCGGTGATTTCATCGCGACCGGAAGCTGGCAATACGGTGCCGACGAGGCATTGCGCCAGGCGCTCGTGAACCTCGAAGCGATCGATGCGCCGGCGGGAACGATGGACGTCGTTCTCGGTTCGGGATGGCCTGGTGTCATGCTGCACGAGGCCGTCGGCCACGGGCTGGAAGGTGATTTCAACCGCAAGAAGACGTCGGCCTTTGCCGGGCTTCTCGGCCAGATGGTCGCGGCCCCCGGAGTCACCGTCGTCGACGACGGCACGATCGACAGCCGCCGCGGCTCGATCACCATCGACGACGAAGGCACGCCGTCCGCCTATAATGTGCTGATCGAGAACGGCAAGCTCGTCGGCTACATGCAGGACCGGCAGAACGCCCGGTTGATGGGCATGCAGCCCACCGGCAACGGCCGCCGCCAGGGTTATGCCCATGTGCCGATGCCGCGCATGACCAACACCTACATGCTCGGCGGCGACAAGACACCCGAGGAGATCATCGCCTCGGTGAAGAAGGGCGTCTACGCCGTCTCATTCGGCGGCGGCCAAGTGGACATCACCTCCGGCAAGTTCGTCTTCGGCTGCACCGAAGCCTATCTGATCGAGAACGGCAAGATCGGCGCGCCGATCAAGGGCGCCATGCTGATCGGCAACGGGCCGGATGCGATGAAGCGGGTGTCGATGATCGGCAACGACATGAAGCTCGACACCGGCATCGGCAATTGCGGCAAGGCCGGCCAATGGGTTCCCGTCGGCGTCGGCCAGCCGCATCTGCGCATGGATCAGGTCACTGTCGGCGGCACGCAGGCCTGAGGCGGGAGGCTCATCGATGGCGGACGTGGAAATCAGAGCTTTCACCGTCGATGACGCCGACGACGTGCTTTCGGTGATCCTGCCGATCCAGCGCGAGGAGTTCGGCATCAATATCACCGCGGATGCGCAGCCCGATCTCAGGGTCATCCCGGATTACTACCAGTCCGGCAAAGGGCAGTTCTGGGTCGCCGTCTGGAACGGCGCCATCGTCGGAACGCTCGGGCTCAAGGATATCGGCAACAACCAGGCGGCGCTGCGCAAGATGTTCGTCTCAGCGGAGGTTCGCGGCCGTGAGCATGGCGTGGCGGCGCGGCTTCTCGACCGGTTGTTCGCCCATGCCAGGGAGACCGGCCTCACCGATATCTTCCTCGGCACGACCGACAAATTCGTCGCCGCGCACCGCTTCTACGAGAAGAACGGCTTTAGCGAGCTTGCGAAGGCGGACCTGCCCCGATCGTTTCCGCTGATGGCGGTGGACAGCAAATTCTACCGATATAAGCTCGACTGACTTCGCGGCGGCACTGTCATAAATCTGTCATAAATCACAATTCGCCCCTATCGCATCAACAACATAGAGTTTAGGACACGGGCTGTCATAAGGACGGCCTGTTTTCGCCGTCCATAGCGCAGACCTAATCGAGGTGATCATGCTTGGCTGGTTTCGAAAGTTGATGCCACGTGAAGACCGTTTCTTCGAACTCTTCGAACAACACTCCAAGACGATCGTCGAAGCCTCACAGGCTCTCGACAGGCTGCTGTCAGGGGTCGAGATCGAGCGTCAATGCGAGACGATCGTACGGTTGGAAGACCAGGCCGACAATATCACACGCGAAGTCATGCAGGCCGTCCGGCGAAGCTTCATCACGCCTTTCGATCGCGGAGACATCAAGGATCTCATCCAATCCATGGATGATGCGATCGATATGATGCACAAGACCGTCAAGACCATTCGCCTCTTCGAGCAGAGCAGCTTCGATCCCGGCATGCGGGAGATGGGCAAGACCGTCGTCGAGGCGGCCGTTCTTATTGCCGAAGCGATCCCGTTGCTTGATCGCATCAGCGCCAATGCACCGCGGCTTTTGGCGATCGTCGAGCAGGTTACGAGTGTGGAAGGGCGATCCGACGAACTGCATGACCAGGGGCTCAAGGATCTGTTTCGCCGGCACGGTACCGGCAATGCGATGGCCTATATGATCGGCAGTCAGATCTACGGTGAGCTGGAAAAGGTGGTCGACCGTTTCGAGGATGTCGCCAATGAGATCAGCGGCATCGTAATCGAGAATGTCTGATGGATGCCGCCCTCGCTTTTCCCCTTCTCGTCGGCCTCATCGGCATTGCCTTGCTGTTCGATTTCCTCAACGGTTTGCATGATGCCGCCAACTCGATTGCAACAATCGTATCGACGCGGGTTCTAAGGCCGCAATATGCCGTCTTCTGGGCGGCCTTCTTCAATTTCATCGCTTTCCTGTTCTTTGGGCTTCATGTCGCCGAGACCCTCGGCACCGGAATCATCGATCCGGGAATCGTCACGCCGCAGGTGATTTTCGCAGCGCTCATCGGCGCCATCGTCTGGAATGTCGTGACCTGGATATTCGGCATCCCCTCCAGCTCCTCCCATGCGCTGGTCGGCGGCCTGGTCGGAGCGGGCCTGGCCAAAACGGGAATGAGCTCGATTGTCTGGAGCGGTCTTTTCAAGACGGGTGCGGCAATCGTCATGTCACCGATGATCGGCTTTCTTCTCGCCTTGTTCCTCATCCTGGCGGTGTCCTGGATCTTCATCCGGCAGACCCCGTTCGCAGTCGACCGGTCGTTTCGCTTCCTGCAATTCGTATCCGCGTCACTTTATTCGCTCGGCCATGGCGGCAACGACGCCCAGAAGACCATGGGCATTATCGCCGTCCTTCTCTATTCACAGGGCTACCTCGGCGGCAGCTTTCACGTACCCTTCTGGGTCGTGCTTTCATGCCAGGCCGCGATGGCGCTCGGCACGCTGTTCGGCGGCTGGCGCATCGTTCATACGATGGGATCGAAGATCACCAAGCTGAACCCGATGCAAGGCTTCTGCGCCGAAACGGGCGGCGCCTTGACGCTCTTCGGCGCCACATGGCTCGGCATACCCGTTTCGACAACGCACACCATCACCGGCGCCATCATCGGCGTCGGCGCGGCAAGGCGCGTGTCTGCCGTCCGGTGGGGGCTGGCGGGCAACATCGTGGTCGCATGGGTCGTCACCCTGCCGGCGGCGGCGATCATTTCCGCGCTCTCGTTTTGGTTCGTAACCGGATTGAGCAAAATCTTTTGACGTCGATGCCATTCGGGTAGAGATCGCGCGGCGCTTAAGCTTTCGGCGTCTCTACGGGCTGAAACAGCCATTTCCGCTCGATCGCCGCGGCAAGATCGATATCGTTGCGACGGGCGAAAAGCAGGAGATGGCCGAGGACGTCGGCGGTCTCATCGGCAAGGTCTCGCTGCATATCTTCAGATGAGCGGCCCTTTGCACGGCCGCGGCCTGTCAGCCGGTTCCATGCCTGCGTCAGCTCGCCCATTTCCTCCTGCAGTTTCAGCAGAAACCAGTCGTCATCGCGCTCGATGCCGTTGGCTGCGACATGGACAGAGGAAGAGGTTTCGAACTGGTCGGCGAGACGGCGCAGCATGGGCGTTCTCCTTTTGTTTATGGAGGAGACGCTGATTCCCGATGAAAGTCCAGAGCGGCGGTCAGCCGTGTTCCGGCAGCAGCATGCAGTCATAGGAACGCTGCTTCAGCGCATCGCAGGCAGAAACGGCAGCGTCCTTGCTGGCGAAGCCGACGAAGCGGGCGCGGTAGATCCTGTTTGCCCCCTGCCCGACGGCCTCGGTATAGGGTGAAGCGGAAACGAGCGGGGCGCCGCCTTCCGACTGCGCCTGGGCGAGAAGAGCACGGGCGGCATCGGCGCTGGGCGCGGCCGAGATCTGTATCTGCCAGTTTCCGCCGGTCTTTTCCGTCGCGGTCTTCGGCGCCTTGCCGGCATTCAGGATCTCGTCCATCGCGGTCGGACGTTCGAGCGGTACGACGGCATCGTCGGCATAGGCCAGGCTGTTCTCAGCCAGGTTCTTCGGCGCGGCTTCGCCGTCCGGGCGCGGCGCGCTCAGCGGCACCGGAACATCGGAAGCATCTGCGGCCGAAGCGACTTCGACGGATTCCTTGGCGCCGACGCTTGCAACCAGCCTGGCACCGCCGGAAGACGAGGCGCGGCCGAGATAACGGTCGAGCAAACCAGCCATCTTGGCATCGCGGCTGCGGGCGGTGCGGCCGCCGAGCACGACACCGACGACACGGCGGTTGCCGTCCTTCACGGCGCTGACGAGGTTGAAGCCGGAGGCATTGGTGTAACCCGTCTTGATGCCGTCCATGCCCTGGTAGCGATACATGAGATTGTTGTGGCCGCGGACTGTCCGGCCGCGGAAATTGAAGCTTGCCGCCGAAAACAGCCGGTACTCGTTCGGATAGTTCTTCATCAGCGCCACCGCGAGCGTCGACATGTCGCGCGCCGTCGTGACCTGGCTGCTGTTCGGCAGGCCTGACGCGTTGACGAAGACGGTGCGGCTCATGCCGAGCTGGCGCGCCTTCGCGGTCATCATCCGGGCAAAGCCGCTTTCCGAGCCGCCGAGCTTCTCGGCCATGGCGGCGGCGGCATCGTTGGCGGATTTGACGATCATGCCATAAACCGCCTCGCGCACGGTGATCGTGCCGCCCGCCTTGACGCCGAGCTTGGTCGGCGGCCTTGCTGCGGCATATTTCGACATCTTGATCGGCGTGTCCCAGCTGATCTTCCCGCGTTTCAGAGCCTCGAAGGTAAGGTAGAGCGTCATCATCTTCGTCAGCGAGGCGGGATGGTTCAGCGTATCGGCGTTCTCGGAGGCGAGAACCTTGCCGGTGCGGGCATCGAGGATGAGCGAAGCGCTGCCGGCCAGGGCAGCAAGAGGCGCCGAAACGGCAAGCGTTACGGTCAAAACAGCCGCCAAAAGCTTTCTCATGCACTTCCCCTCAATGCGCTTGGTCTCGATAAGACCGGCACTTGTGCCGTAATGTGACAGAAGCCGCAAGTTTGGCGCGACTTTGCGGCAACGCCTACCGTTTTTCTAGTCTTTTCATCGTCTTGGTTAACAAGAACGAAAAAAGCTGTGCAGTATCGGGATTCAGCAAGGCTTAAGTTGCACCTGCTAGTTTCGGCAAAACTAGAGCATTTCCCGATTTCTCCAAGCCAAAAATGCTCTCTTTTCGTTTCACGCATTCCGGACGCAAGGCCTTGCGGGAATTGCTCAAATGGGCGGGCGCCGCATGACGGGACAATTGAAGCGACTGGCAAAACGCGCGGCGATCGGCGCCGGGCTCGAGGCATCCTGGCTTCTCGCCTTGGCCGGCCGGATGCGCGCGGCGCGCGGGCGCGGCGTCGTCTTCACGCTGCATCATGTCCGCCCGCACGCGCCTCAGGCTTTCGAGCCGAACGCACATCTCGAAATCACCCCCGGCTTTCTCGACGCGGCGTTGCGGCAATTGAAACGGGAGGGCTACCGCTTCGTGCCGCTCGATGCCGTGCCAGCATTGCTGGCCGAGCCCGAGGGCGCGCAGCCGTTCGCCGCCTTCACGCTCGACGACGGATACCGCAATAATCTGGAGCATGCGCTACCCGTCTTCGAGCGGCATCAGGCGCCGTTCACGGTGTTCGTCGCCCAAGGCTTCGCCGAGGGCTCGCACAGCATCTGGTGGGAGACGCTCACCGTCCTGCTGCGCCAGGCGCCGGAACTGCGTTTTGACTTCGGCCGCGGCAGGGAGCGGCTTGCGCTCGACAGTCCGCAGCAGCAATGGAACGCTTTCGATCGTTTCGCCGCTTACATCCACCGCTCCGACGAGGCCTTCGCCGTCGCTGCCATCGACCTGCTGGCACGGGAAAACGGCATCGAGCCGACAGACATCACGCGCGACCTGGTGATGGGACCCGGCGAATTGCAGTGGCTCGCCAGGCGTCCGCTCGCAGCGCTCGGCGCCCATACGATCAGCCATCGCGCGCTTGCCCGCCTGCCCGAGGCCGAAGCGCGAATCGAGATGCAGGCTTCGGCGGATTACGTCGAGGCGGTGACCGGCATTCGCCCGAGGACGATCGCCTATCCCTACGGCACGCCTGAGGCCGCGACGGCCCGCGAGGCGCAAATATCAGCCAATCTCGGCTTTGCGATCGCCGTCACCACGCAACCGGGCCTGCCGGCAGCCGGCCGGACCGCCTATCTGCCGCGCATTTCGCTCAACGGCTTCTACCAGAAGCGACGCTACGTCTCCGCACTCGCCTCCGGCATCCCGCTGAAGCTCATGGGCAGGTAGATCCCTCAGGGATACATCCGCACCTTTTCCCATTCGCCTTCCGGTGACGGCCGGCGAAATTCGATACGGTCATGCAGGCGGAATTTCTGGTCCTTCCAGAATTCGATCGACGTCGGCCGGATGCGGAAGCCGGACCAGTGGGCGGGACGCGGAATCTCGCCGATGGCATAGCGCGCGGTATATTCGGCCACCGCTTTCTCCAGCGCGAATCGGCTTTCGAGCGGGCGGGATTGTTTGGAAGCCCAGGCGCCGATGCGGCTGCCGCGCGCACGTGTTTTAAAATAGGCATCCGCTTCGGCATCGGGCACGATCTCGACCGGGCCGCGCAACCGCACCTGGCGCCGCAGGCTTTTCCAGTGGAAACACATGGCGGCTTTTTTCTGCCCCAAGATTTCGCGACCTTTCTGGCTCTCGAAATTGGTGTAGAAGACGAATCCGTCTTCGTCGAATCCCTTCAGGAGAACCATGCGGACATTGGGAAGACCATCCTCGTCGACCGTCGCCAGAGCCACGGCATTCGGGTCATTGGGTTCGGAGGCCTCGGCTTCCTTCAGCCATTCGGCAAAGAGCTTGAAGGGCTCGCCACTTTCGGTAAAGTCACCGCTTGTTAACTCGTTTGCCGACATATTGGTTCAAATGCCCCGGATTATTCAACAGGCGCCCAGCTTTTCAATGACTGGACAGGACGCAGGGTGGAAGTCATAGCAAAGTCATATCGCCATACAAAGAGCCTGCGACGACTCTTCGTCACTGGCGTTGCGATGCTGTCGCTTTCGGGCTGCGTCGGCAGCGGCATGGACTTTCTGAGCGAAGCAAAGGTCGACCGGTCGGTGGCAACCGGCACCGTACCGCAGACGCCGCCGAGCACCGATACGCTCTCCGACGAAATGACCGTGCGCAACGCCGTAACGTCCGCCGACGTGCATAGGCTCGAAGGCCAGCCGCTTCCCTGGGCGAATGCATCGACGGGCAGCGCCGGTGTCATCGATACGATCGTCGAGAACAATGAATCGGGCCAGGTCTGCCGCCAGTTCCGCACGACGCGCCATTCCTATGTCGGCATCGCCAAATTCTACGGCAAGACGTGCCTCGTCGGCGGCGGCAACTGGCAGCTCCTGAGCTTCCAGCCGGAAAGCTGATCCGGCAACGGATTCCCGGGAAAGCCCTGCTCTGCTCCGCAATTCTAAGCCCTGCGGCGTCTTTACGCGCCTGAAACGACGTGCTGCGCCGAGGAAGTTAACGGCCAGGCACTTTCTGCCAAATGCTTAGCAAAGAGCTAACCATTTACAGCAAAACACCTCCCATCTCCCGACAGAAATAAGAAGTGATTAGCAACTCGGCCGCACGATCGATGTCGAGAGTGGCTTTCCCTGCCTTTGCGGCGGGTGGCGGCCGGCGAGTTGATATTGGACTTTTGATATTGGGCGGGATGCCGGGCAAGGACAGCGCCCGCCGCATCGCAACACCGGCGGTTTACATGCGCGATCCTTACAAGATTCTCGGCGTCAAGCGTGACGCTGCGGCAGACGAGATCAAGGCGGCCTGGCGCAACATGGCCAAGGCCGTCCATCCCGATCACAATCGGGACGATCCGACCGCCGCCGCCCGGTTCGCCGAGATCGGCCGCGCTTACGAAACGCTGAAGGATCCGCGCAAGCGCAGCCTGTTCGACAATGCCGTGCGCATGGCGGAAGCCAAGAAGCAGGAACAGACAATCATGCAGCAGCGCCAGGCCGCACGCGAAGCGGCCGTCCGCGCCAAGGCGGCGCAGGCCAATGCCGAGCGTGTGATGGAAGAGCTGGCGCGAGCCGCCCAGAAGGCGGCGGCCGACAGTTCCAGGCAACAGGCCGGCACTGGCGAAGCGGCCGAGGAGATGGTGGAGCGGATCTTCGGTGCGCGGGCGGCGGCCGGCGGCCAGGCGCAGAGCCGCGCTCATCAGGCCCCCAACCAGCAGCCACAGAACCAGACACAGGCCGAAGCCAGCAAGCGCATGGATGGCGACGACGCCGAGGGCGACATCAAAGGCGACGGCGAGACCGGCGAGGCTGCGGCCAATGGCGCCGCCAACCTGTCACTGCCGCTCAGCATCCTGACGTCGCTGGTGCGCCGCTTCACCGGCGCCAAGGATACGGGGCTGGAAAAAGCGCCCGACGAGGTGACGACTGCCACTGTCACGATCGACGACGTCCTGAAGGGCAGTTGGGTTACGGCCTCGCTGCCGGAAGGCCGCGAAATCGGCTTCGCCCTGCCGGCCGGCACGACGGATGGTCATGAGGTGCGGCTCAAGGGACAGGGATTCAAGCTGCCCGGCATGCAGCGCGGCGATGCCGTCATCGCCATCCGCATCGCGCCCGATCCGCGCTTCACGGTCGACGGTTTCGATCTGCGCGCCGTCCTGCCGCTCAGCATCGAAAATGCCGTGCTCGGCACCGAGGCTCGCATCGATGGGCCGAGCGGGCCGCTCACCGTGACTGTTCCCGCATGGTCCGGCTCGGACAAGACGATCCGGATTCCCGACCAGGGATTGCCTCGCGAAGAGGGTGGCAGGGGCGATCTCGTCGTCGAATTGCGCATCATGCTGTGGGAAAAACCCGACGACAAAGTCACCGATCTCATGAGAAGCATGCGCGAAGGCCTGTTCCTGTGAAATTTTTATGACAATCGCACCCTTTGTTACGATCCCTAACAGTTGATGATCCAGGCCAAGCTTGAACCGATTAACGGCCTATGCCATAGGCAGGATCGATCAGATTCCTAGGGAGCGAAATATGGCTCAAGCATCCGGCCTCATGGCAGGCAAACGCGGCGTCATCATGGGTGTCGCCAACAATCGTTCGATTGCGTGGGGTATTGCCAAGGCCATTCATGCACAGGGCGGAGAAGTCGCGCTCACCTACCAGGGCGATGCGCTGAAGAAGCGCGTCGAACCGCTCGCGGCCGAAATCGGCGCGACGCTGGTCGGCCACTGTGACGTCGCCGACGAATCCACCATCGACGAAGTTTTTGAGAATGTCGAAAAGCTATGGGGCAAGATCGACTTCCTCGTGCATGCGATCGGTTTCTCCGACAAGGACGAACTGACCGGCCGCTACGTCGACACCTCGCCCGATAACTTCGCCAAGACGATGCAGATCTCGGTCTATTCCTTCACCTCCGTCGCACGCCGCGCCGAGAAGCTGATGACGGAAGGCGGTTCGATGCTCACCCTCACCTACTACGGTGCGGAAAAGGTGATGCCGAACTATAACGTCATGGGTGTCGCCAAGGCCGCGCTCGAAGCGAGCGTCAAATATCTCGCCGTCGACCTCGGACCGCAGAACATCCGCGTCAACGCCGTGTCGGCCGGACCGATCAAGACGCTCGCCGCTTCGGGCATCGGCGATTTCCGCTACATTCTGAAGTGGAACGAATACAACGCGCCGCTGCGCCGCACCGTCACCATCGAGGAAGTCGGCGATGTCGGCCTCTATCTCCTGTCGGACCTGTCGCGCTCCGTCACCGGCGAAGTGCATCATGCCGACAGCGGTTATCACGTCATCGGCATGAAGGCGGTCGACGCTCCCGACATTTCGGTCGTCAAGGACTGATTTCTCCATAGGCGGAGCCGAGACCGTGCTTATCTACGTGATCAGACACGGCCAGACCGACTGGAATGCCGAGCGCCGCCTGCAGGGCCAGAAGGATGTCCCGATGAATGCTGTCGGGCTTGAACAGGCCCGGCAGAACGGCCTCGCGCTTCGCGGCATTCTCGGCGACACGGTGGATGAATTCGATTTCGTCGCAAGCCCGCTCGGACGCACGCGCGCGACGATGGAAATCGTCCGCACGGCAATGGGCCTGCCGCCGCTTGCCTACCGCACCGATCCAAGGCTGGTGGAGATTTCCTTCGGCGATTGGGAAGGCTCGACCCTCAAGGAATTGAAGGCGACGCAGCGCGAGCGGGTGGCGGAACGCAACGCCTCGAAATGGGATTTCATCCCGCCCGGCGACGATGCCGAAAGCTACGAAATCCTCTCCTGGCGCACTGGCTCGTGGTTGAGCTCCGTCGATCGCCCGACCGTCTGCGTGACCCATGGCGGCGTCATTCGCACACTGTTCCAGACGATCGCCGATCTGCCGAAAAGCAGCGCCGCCGAAGGCGGTATCCCACAGGACCGAATCGTCAGGATCGACACGAGCGAACGGACGATCGTCTGGCTGTAAGAAGAGCCGAAAATCTGCAGCTGTTTTGTGATGATACGTGTAGACAGTGAAAAGCGCGTCGCTGACCCCTGTCAACGCGACACGCTTCCATCAGGCCTGCCTACTTGACGATGTCGAGATCGTTGATGACGCGCTTCCCGTCGACCTCGGTATAGAAGACGATGACCTTCACGCCGGCTTCGAGGCCGTCGAAATTGAATTCTTCGGGCGCCTGATAGGTCTTGCCGTCATCGAGCGTCAGCACGAGATTTGCCGTATCGACCTTCTTGATCGTCGCCTCCACATCGGCGCTCTCGGCAAAACCGCTCATCGGCGACAGGAAGCTTGCTGTAGCCAAAAGCGTGGCGACGACGAAACGCATGGCGACAATCCTTTTGAAACGCTGCACGAGAACATGACCGGCCACAGATAAGCTCCTGAATATGGCGAAAATTGCCCGTAACAATGGCTTTTCCCGCCCAATTGATGAATAGGATTTTAAATATAATCAAGATGCCGCGTTAACCGTGCCTTTCTCCTCCTCCGCAACTTTTCGGCATTGCACACGGGCAAGCGTAAATTAACCCTCGCGCCCTACAGTTGCTCGCAAACACGGGGGTCTCACTTTGCTATCCAGACTCGGCGACAGCAAGCAGCTGCGGCACATATTGAAGAATACCCGTGTCTCGTTTCTGGTTTCGTCGCTTGTCGCCCTCGTCGTCATCATGGTGGGCTTCGCCCTCGACCGGGCCAATACTGCATCCCATGTGCGCGAACTTCATATCCGCACCGAAAACGAGACGAATCTCATCCGCGCCCGCGTCATGGCGCAGATCAGCATGGACCTCAGCATCGTTCGAGACCTTTCCAATCTGATCTCCATCAGCAGCGCTACGAACGGCGAGGAGATGGAACGCCAGATCAACTGGCTGCTGATCCAGAACCCGTCTTTCATGCATATCGCCGTCGCGCCTGATTTCATCGTCAACGCGGTCCACCCGCCGCAATCCGGCGCCGAGCGGGTAGGCCGCGATGTGAGAGAGGCCCTCTTCTCGCGCCGGGCGATGACGCCGGCGGCCGTCGACCAGACGGCGCGCTTTTATGGCCCGATCAGGGCCGCCGGCCGGGAGGCCTTCGCCATCTTCTTTCCGGTCTTCGTCAAGGAGAACGGCGAGCGGCGGATCTGGGGCGCGGTCGAGGTCACCATCGACCAGAAGATGTTTTACGAGGCGGCCGGCCTGATGCCGGCGCGCGACCGCGAGAACCAGGAACGTTATCCCCATCTCGACCATCTCTCGGTCGCCATCCGGGATATCGGCGCGGCAGGCACGACGGCAGCGCCGTTCTTCGGCCCGTCCGATATCGACGGCCAGGAGCCGGTGCGCCGGAAAATCGCTTTTGCCGGAGGCAAGTGGGAGCTTTCGGCGATTCCGGCCGGCGGCTGGGAGGCGATCCCCGAGAACCGGACGGAGGTGCGCCTGATCGTCGTTGCCGCCGGCTGCATCATCATCATTCCGATCTTCTTCGCCACACTCCTGCTCGGCGAACGCAACCGCAACATCACCGAGCTGGAAACGCGCGAAGCAAAACTGCTGGAACTGTCGCAGCGGCTCAATCTGGCGCTTGAATCCTCCAATATCGGCATCTGGGAATTGCAGGATCATTCGAGCAGCCTGCTCTGGGATACTCGCGCCGCCGCCCTGCACGGCAAGGCGGCGAAAGAAGGAAGCCGGCCGCTCGACGAATGGCTGGCGGCGATCCTGCCCGAGGACCATGAAATTGCCGAGGTGCATTTCTTCAGCTGCAGCATCGCCGGCACCGCCTGCACGGGGCAATACCGCGTCAGGCTTGCCGATGGCGGCATCCGCCACCTGCGCTCGGTCGGCGCCTTCTATACGGATGCCGGCGGCGCCGGAAAGACGATCGGCATCGTCTGGGACGTGACAGCCGATGCGGAGACCACCGACACGCTGCGCAGGGCCAAGGATACGAGCGAGGTCAAGAACGCGGAACTGGAGCTGGCCCTCGAGGAGCTCTCAGCTCGCGAGGGGCAACTCGCCGAGCTTTCGAGCCGGCTCGACCTGGCGCTCAATTCCTATCAGTGCGGCATATGGGAGGCCCGACCCGGCCGGGGAGGCTCGATCTGGAACGAGCGGATGCACGAGCTCTACGGGCTTGCACCCCGCAACGGCTTCATGACCGAGGACATCTGGCTCAATTGCATCCACCCGGAAGACCGGGTGCTGGCGCTCGAAAGCGCGCGCCATTTCAAGCAGGCCGGCGATACCCACACCCTCGTCTGCCGCGTGATATCAGGCGACGGCTCGGTGCGGTATGTGCGCTCGGTCGGCAAGGTCCACCAGACGGCAGGCGGCGAAATGAAAATCATGGGCATCGCCTTCGATGCCACCGAAGACGTGCTGATGACGATCCGGCTGAAGGCAGCCAAGGACGAGGCGGTCGCCAAGAACATGGAGCTCGAGCTTGCCAAGAACAGGATCGAGCACAATTCGCTGCACGACCCGCTGACCGCACTCGCCAATCGCCGCAAACTCGACATCGCCCTGGAAAACCTGACAAATGACGGCGCCCGGCAGCGGCAGAAATTCGCGATCCTCCACATCGACCTCGACCGCTTCAAGGAAATCAACGACACGCTCGGCCATGCCGCCGGCGACGCGATGCTGGTGCACGCCTCGAAGGTGCTCGCCAAGAACGTCCGCGGCAGAGATATCGTCGCGCGTATCGGCGGCGACGAATTCGTCATCCTCGCCTTGAATGTCGGCGACGAGGAGATGGCCGAGCTATCGACGCGGATCATCGAGGAGATGCGCCAGCCGATCGATTTCCAGGGATTTTCCTGCCGCTGCGGCGTGTCGATCGGCGTGGCGCTCGCCAACGGCATCCATGTCGACGCGCGAAAGATGCTGATCAATGCCGATATCGCGCTCTACCGCGCAAAGAGCATGGGCCGGAACCGCTTCGAATTCTTCAATCACAATCTCCAGACCGATATCGTCAACACCAAGCGCACTGCCGACGAAATTCTCGCCGGCATCGACGATGGCGAATTCACCGCCTGGTATCAGCCGCAATTCTGCGCCCGCACGATGGAACTGACGGGGGTCGAGGCGCTGGTGCGCTGGAAGCATCCGTCCAAGGGGCTGCTGACGCCCGACAAGTTCCTGCGCATCGCAGGCGAGATCAATGTCGTGCAGACGCTCGACCGGATCGTCCTGGAGACCGCGCTGCGCGACAGGATGCGCTGGGCGGCGCGCGGCATTACCGTTCCCCAGGTCTCCGTCAACGTCTCGGCGCGGCGGCTGCATGACGGCAGCCTGCTGGAATCGCTGGCCGACCTCAATATCCGCCCCGGCGAGCTTTCCTTCGAATTGGTTGAATCGATCTTCCTCGATGAGAGCGAGGACGTCGTCTCGCACAATCTCGAACGCATCAAGGCGCTCGGCATCGATATCGAGATCGACGATTTCGGCACCGGCCATACCTCGATCGTCAGCCTGTTGAAGCTGAAGCCCAAGCGCTTGAAGATCGATCGCCAGTTGGTGCAGCCGATCATCGGCTCCTCGCAGGAGCGCACGCTGGTCAGCTCGATCATCGAGATCGCCCGGTCGCTCGGCGTCGAGACGGTGGCCGAAGGTGTGGAAACCGCAGCCCATGCCGAACTGCTGCGCGATCTCGGCTGCGATATCCTGCAGGGCTATGCCTTCTCGCAGCCCCTCTCCTTCGACGACTTCGCCGCCGAAGCGGCCGGAACCGGCTGGCGTCTGGCGTCATGACCGCTGCCCGCCGGGCGAGTTCGCTTCCGTTGTTCGCAAAAGACGGAAACAGCATTTCCCCCGCAGGCCGGTTTCGCGCAAAGAAAGGCTTTTGCCGCAGCGGTTTTTTGGCCTATGAGTGTCGCGCCTTTTTCAGCAATGGCGCGGCCGGCGGCGACCGGCCCTGACGCGCCACCGTGGGAACATATGTCGCACAATACATTCGGTCACCTCTTCCGCGTAACCACCTGGGGCGAAAGCCATGGCCCGGCGCTCGGCTGTGTCGTCGACGGCTGCCCTCCGGGGCTGCGCTTCAAGCTCGAGGACCTGCAGGTCTGGCTCGACAAACGCAAGCCGGGACAGTCCCGCTTCGTCACCCAGCGGCGCGAGGACGATTTGGTAAAGGTGCTGTCCGGCGTCATGCTCGATGCCGATGGCGAGACGATGACGACGACCGGCACACCGATCTCCATGCTGATCGAAAACACCGACCAGCGTTCCAAGGATTACGGCGAGATCGCCCGGCAATACCGCCCCGGCCATGCCGATTATACCTATGACCTCAAATACGGCATTCGCGACTATCGCGGCGGCGGCCGCTCCTCGGCGCGCGAGACCGCAGCAAGGGTTGCGGCCGGCGGCATCGCCCGCCTCGTCGTGCCAGGCGTGAGCGTGCGCGGCGCGCTGGTGCAGATCGGCAAGCACAAGATCGACCGCGGCAACTGGGATTGGGACCAAGTGGGCCAGAACCCGTTCTTTTCCCCAGATGCCGCAATCGTCCCAGTCTGGGAAGAATATCTCGACGGCATCCGCAAGAATGGTTCCTCGATCGGCGCGGTCATAGAAGTCGTTGCCGAAGGCGTGCCCGCCGGCCTTGGCGCGCCGATCTATGCCAAGCTCGACCAGGACATCGCCTCGCTGCTGATGTCGATCAACGCCGTCAAGGGCGTCGAGATCGGCAATGGTTTTGCCGCCGCCGAAACCTCCGGCGAAGACAATGCCGACGAGATGCGCATGGGCAATGACGGCACGCCGATCTTCCTTTCCAACAATGCCGGCGGTATTCTCGGCGGTATTTCCACCGGCCAGCCGATCGTGGCGCGTTTCGCCGTCAAGCCGACGTCCTCGATCCTGACCGACCGCCAGTCGATCGATGCCGATGGCAAGAATGTCGATATCCGCACCAAGGGCCGGCACGACCCCTGCGTCGGCATCCGCGCCGTGCCGATCGGCGAGGCGATGGTCGCCTGCGCCATCGCCGACCATTATCTTCGCGACCGCGGCCAGACCGGCCGCCTGAAATAGGAGCGCCCCATGTCTTACGATCAGAAGCGCGTCGTCGACGCCATCCGGGCCTTCGAAGCCGGCGAAATCGTCGTCGTCATGGACGACGACGACCGTGAGAACGAAGGCGACCTGATCGTCGCGGCCGTCCATACCACGCCGGAGAAGATGGCCTTCATCGTGCGCCATACATCGGGCATCGTCTGCGCGCCGATGCCGAAGGAGGAGGCCAAGCGCCTCAACCTCAACGCCATGGTGGCGGAAAACGATTCAGCCCACACGACGGCCTTCACCGTCTCGGTCGACTTCAAGCACGGCACGACGACGGGCATTTCCGCCGACGACCGCACGCTGACGGTGCGCAACCTTGCCAACCCGAATGTGGGTGCGGCCGATTTCGTCCGTCCCGGCCATATCTTCCCGCTGGTTTCCCGCGAAGGCGGCGTGCTGATGCGCTCGGGCCATACCGAAGCCGCCGTCGACCTCTGCAAGCTCGCCGGCCTGCCGCCGATCGGCGTCATCTCCGAGCTCGTCAACGACGACGGCACCGTCACACGCGGCCAGCAGGTCGTCGATTTCGCCGCGCAGCACGGCCTGAAGCTTCTCTCCGTCGCCGATCTCATTGCCTATCGCCAGCGCAAGGAAACCCTGGTCGAACACGGCACGAGCTTCGACATCGACACGCCGTTCGGCAAGGCGAAGGCCCATACCTATTCCCTGCCCTGGGACCCGATGCAGCATCTCGCCGTCGTCTTCGGCGACATTCGCGACGGCGTCGATATCCCGGTGCGCCTGCATCCGGAGAATGTCGCCGACGATCTCTTCGGCAAGAACAGCCCCGTCGATTTCTACATGCAGAAGATCGCCGAGGAAGGCCGCGGCGTCATCGTCTATCTGCGCGAAGGCTCCGTCGGCGTCGGTCATTACGATAACGGCCGCAAGGCCCGCAGCCAGGGCCGCGAGGCCCATGTCGAAGCGCAGACGCGCGAGAGCGAATGGCTGGAAATCGGCCTCGGCGCGCAGATCCTCAAGGATCTCGGCGTCAGCTCGATCAAGCTGCTCGCCAGCCGCGAGCGGCACTATGTCGGCCTGGAAGGTTTCGGCATCAAGATCAGCAAGACGGAGATTTGCTGAGGGGAGATCCTCTCCTCCCTCATTCCTGTGCTCGTCACAGGAATCCAGCCACCGCGCGTCCGCGCGGTGAATGACTCAATGCGAGCTTGAAGAAGAGTTTCTCACCCCCAAGGACTTGGGGGTGCTGGATCCCTGTGACGAGCACAGGGATGAGGGAGTTCACGATAACCCGCGGAGATTAATTCGACTACCCTCGCCACCCGTCCAAAAGCACGACCTTCTCCACGCCCGCAAACCGTGCCACCCGATCCAGCTCCGCCTCCAGCCTCTCCAGCCGCCCGGCCGAAGGTTTCATGCCCGGTTCCAGCCAGAGCCGCCTGACATCGAGCGTCGATTTCTTGCGGTCCGCCTTCATGTCGATACGGCCGATCAGCCTATCGCCTTCGAGCAGCGGAAAGACATAGTAGCCATATTCGCGCTTCGGCTCGGGCACGAAAACCTCGATGCGGTAGAAGAAGCCGAAGAGGCGTTCGGTGCGGTTGCGGTCGCGGATCATCGGGTCGAAGGGGCTGAGCACGCGGATGCGTGGCGGAGCGTCCGGATAGATGTCGAGCGTCGAGAGAAAATCGGCAAAGGCCCAGGACGGGCGCGGCTTGCCGCCGGGCGCCGGTTCGATCAGCACTTCGGTCAGTTCATCGCGATGGGCTGCGACCCAGGCCTTGGCCTCATCGGGCGAGACAAGAGCCCAAAAGGCGGCGATTTCGCCGTGGGTGGCGAAACCGAGACGGGCAAGAGCACTTTGGCAGGCCCAGTCGACGAATTCCTCGCGACCCACCTCCGGCTCGCGGAATTCGGCGGGGATGACGCGCTCCGTCAGATCGTAGATCTTCTGGAAATTAGAGCGGCCGGCGATGGCGAACTTTCCGGTGTGCCAGAAATATTCGAGCGCCGTCTTGTTCGGATGCCAGTTCCACCAGCCGCCGGAGACGTGGCCATCGGCCTTGACGTCGCGCGCCAGCATCGCGCCGTCGCGCTGGACGCGCTCATAGGTCTCATCGAAAGCCGCTTCGAAGCCCTCGCCGCGCCATTTGCGCCAGCGTTCGACGAGGACCTTCTCCTGATGGCGGAACTTGTGTTTCCAGTAGACGAAGAAGGAACTCGGCAGGATGGAGGCGTCGTGCGTCCAGTGCTCGAACAGCGTGCCGTCCTTTTCGAGCAGCGCCGTCAGATGCTCGCGCCTATAGGTCTGGTTGCGGGAAAACAGGATCTGATGATGCGCGCGCTCCACCGTCTGGATGCTGTCCACCTGGACGAAGCCGAGATCATGGATGAGCTGCAACAGCCCCGCCTTGCTCAAGGCGCGGTTCGGTGGAGCGCTGAGGCCCTGCTTGGCGAGGAAGACACGGCGGGCATCGGAGTTGGAAAGCAGATTCGTCATCAGCGCATCATAATCCGGAAAATCTTCCTAGCCACCCGATATCGCCATCGGATATCGACAGCGAGATTTGTGCTTTGTAGAAGCAGTGCTGTCGGGTTGGCGCCAATGGCAGCGTCTGCGGCTGCCCCTCACCCTAACCCTCTCCCCGCACGCGGGGAGAGGGGACGTGCCATGTGAGACATGGATGGGGACGGAGAGGTAGCGGCATCTCCCCTTCGCCCCGTTTACGGGGAGAAGGTGGCGGCAGCCGGATGAGGGGCTTCGGCACCCCTCCCATGAAAAATGCGAGGAACGATTTGGATATTCGCTTCGAAGGCGCCGGGGTCAGTTTCGGGACACGGGTGGCGCTGCAGCCGCTGACGCTCGGAATCAGCGGCAAACGTATCGGCGTCATCGGGCTCAACGGCTCGGGCAAGACGACTTTCGCACGGTTGATCAACGGATTGACGAAGCCTTCGGTTGGGCGAGTCATCGTCAACGGCCGCGACATGAGCGGCGAGAAGACCGCCGCAAGCGATGTCGGCTTCATCTTCCAGTCGCCGCAGAACCAGATCATCCTGCCGATCGTCAGAGACGACATCGCCTTCGGGCTGAAGCGGCGCGGCTTCACCAAGGCGGAAATCGAGGCGAAGGTCGAGGGCGTGCTCGCCCGCTTCGGCGCCGAGGCTCTGGCCGATCGCCGGGCGCACGAGCTTTCCGGCGGAGAGCTGCAGATGGCAGCCCTCTGCTCCGTGCTGGCGACGGGGCCGAGCATTCTCATCCTCGACGAGCCGACCAACCAGCTCGACCTGAAGAACCGAGCACTGGTCGAGAAGATCATCGCCGGGCTCCCGGAAAGCGCCATCGTCATCACCCATGATCTGGAATTGATCGCCGGCTTCGAGCGGGTGCTGCTGTTTCATGAAGGACGGCTTGCCGCGGATGCGCCGGCTGCCGAAGCGATCGCGCGCTACAGGGAGATCGCCGCCTGATGCAGTCGCTCTATGTCGAAGGCAACAGTGCGATGCACCGGCTTTCGCCGCGGGTAAAACTGGTGGCGCTCGCGATCTTCAGCATCGTGGTGTTCATCAGCGAGAACATCGCCCTGCTTTCTCTCGCCGTGCTCATGACGGCGATCGCCTGGCGCATGGTCGGCATGCCTTTGGCGGACGGGCTGAGACGGCTGCGGCCGGTCTTCCTGACCATCGCCATCGTGGCGCTCTTCAACCTCATCTTCAACCACTGGCACGACGCACTGGTGACCCTGCTGCGGCTGACGGCGCTGATGCTTCTGGCCGCCACTGTCACGGCGACGACGACCATTGCGCAGTTCATCGACGAGGTGACCGCGCTTGCCCGCCCGCTGGAGCGTACCGGCCGGGTGCAGGCCGACGATATCGGCCTGGCCATCGGGCTCGTCCTGCGCTTCGTGCCGGAGATTCTCAACCGGTATCAGGCAATCCGCGAGGCACATCAGGCGCGCGGGCTGCAGATCCGGCCGATTACATTGCTCGCGCCGCTGATCATCCTGACGCTCAGGGATGCGGATAATGTCGCGTCGGCGATTGACGCGCGCGGCATTCGGCGGCATGGGAGTTAACGATTTACAAATACGGAGTTCATGATGAGCACCCGCGACCTCGTTCTTACCGCCCTCTTTGCCGCGATCATCGTGGCGCTCGGTCTGCTGCCGCCGATCACGCTCGGCTTCATTCCGGTGCCGATCACCGCCCAGACGCTCGGGGTGATGATGGCCGGCGTGGTGCTCGGCGCCCGGCGCGGCGCGATTGCCGTGCTCATCGTGCTGGCACTGGTCGCGGCTGGCCAGCCGGTACTCTCCGGCGGCCGCGGCGGCCTTGCCATCTTCGCCTCGCCGTCGGCTGGCTTCCTGATCGGCTGGATTTTCGCCGCCTTCGTCACCGGTTATCTCAGCGAGCGGCTGGTCAACCATCAGCAATCCGGTTTGGTGCAGGGCGTGAGCTTCTTTCTCGCCGCCGTGATCGGCTGCATCGCCGTGCTCTACGTCTTCGGCATCACCTATCTCGCGACCGCCGGCGGCATGGGCTTCCAGAAGGCCTTTATCGGCTCGATGGTCTTCATTCCCGGCGACGTGATCAAGGCTTTCGTCGCAGCGCTGCTTGGCCGCGCCGTCATGGTCGGCTATCCCCTGCTGCCAGCACGCGCCTGAGCGTGTAAGCCCGTTTATCCAGCAATGGCCGCCTTCCCGAGGGCGGCCATTGCGTGTCCAATGTCCTGCAGGCACTCACCAGTGCGGCGACAGGGCTGCAGGAAGAGCCGACCTAAACCCGGGACTCCTTCGTCTGCAAAGCTGCGGCGCGTTGCCCAAACCTGTCGAAGATCGATCGCAAGGCACTGCGGATCGGAGGCTCCCCCCATTTGCACACGGCCAGCGACAACGCACAGACGATCGCAACGGCCAAGGCCAGCGCCATCAGCGGCGTCATCCCTAGATCGGTCAGCCAATCGAGAAGTTGGACGCCGATCGCGAAATGCAGGAGATAGAGCGGGTAGGTCATCGCGCCGAGGGTTTTGACCGATTTGAGCAAGGACCCCGGCAGGCGGCTGATCCGCTCGCCATAGCCTACGCTCGCAACGATAAATATCAGCCCCGCCACCCAAATCGAGATTGCCGGAAACGGCGAGAAGGGATGCCCTACTGCGGCAAGAGTGCGATCGCTGGTGTTCTCGCCTGCCATGTATATTTGGGCCACTCCCGTTCCCAGAGCGCAGATGAAACCCAGCCAGGAAACTCGGCTCATCCGGCCTTGAGACAAACGCCATATGTAAATGCCGATGGCAAATTGGCAGCCATAGTAAAAGGGTATGGCCCGCCAGGCGGTGTCCGTGAATACGGCCAGGACGGCCGAATCCGGAAAGGCAGATAACAGGGCAATGAAAGCCGTGCTGGCCAGCGACAGGCCGAGCGCCAGGGCGGGCATCCTCATCTTTTGTCCGGCCGCACACATGATGAAAACGAGGGCGTAGAAACAAATCTCACAGGCCAGGGTTCAATATTGGCCATCGATCCACGGCCCGCCGGGATAAAGCGTGATCGACCGCAGATAATTCTTGATGATGCGCCTGTTCACGTCTTGCGTGGCGATGACAATCAGCGTCAGCGACGCGCAGATCCATACGGCCGGATAGAGCCGCAGAATCCGCCCTTTGAGAAAGGACATGGCGCTGGCGGAAGCGGCGGAGTTGACGATGACGAATCCCGATATGACGAAAAACAATTCGACGCCAACCCAACCCGGCTGTGCGATATTCTCGATCAGCGGCATCTTGTACGGCCTGAGATATAAGGGCGAAGCCCAGGAAGCAAATCCGAGATGAAACACCGTCACCATCAGCGCACACACAAATCGCAATGCGTCGATCCCGTAAATATACGGGCTTCCCGCCGCAGGTTTTGCCATATTGATTGTCTCCAACACCTTCGCCCAGCACCGCCTCGACTGACATAGGGCGCATGCTTCCCGCGGCGAGCGAAAAATAGATTGAGTGTTGGATCCGTTTGTCTATTGGACCGTCAGATAGGTTCGCCAATTTTGCGAGTGCATCTGGGGTTTCGGTCTATTGCCGTCTCGGCACGGCCTCCAAAATCCGGGCAACAAAAAACCGCCTTGAGGCGGTCGGGGCAGTCTCTCTATTTCAGTTTGATCTAGTCTCCTCCTCCATCTCCGCCACCTCCATCACAGTCACCGTGATCCGAGGTGCCGAACCAACCTCCTCCCCCGTCGCCAGAGCTTCCACTGCCCGACCTGCGCTTTCGTGCAGCGATCAAGGCGCAAGCGAGGATGAAGAATGCAACGAGCACCACATCCGGAAAAAATGTATTCAATCAGTCTCCTTCGTTGTTTCAGGAAATCTCGTTTCCCTACTAAAAATGTGGACTATTTTCTCGGCGCTGGCAATGGGCCGAACATGAAATTTTCATGACATGCCGACTCACGCTATCCGCCGCAGGCGATGACCTGCGACGGACAATGATAGGTTCGGCGGTCCGCCGTCAAACCAGCCCAGGCACGACGAACACGAGCCAGGCGACGATCGGGCCGATGATGGCGATCAGCGCGCTGTAGATCAGCAACTGCCGCAGCACCTGCTCTCGCCTGTCATCGGGCGCATTGGCGACGACGAGCGCGCCGTTGGTGGAGAATGGGCTGGTATCGACGATCGTCGTCGAGATCGCGATGGCAGCGACCACGCCGACCGCGCTGACATGTCCTTGCAGGAGGAACGGAACGGCAAGGGGGATGATGGCGCCGAGCAGCGCGGTCGAGGATGCAAAGGCCGAGACGATGGCGCCGGTGAAGCAAAGCAGGAGCGCCACCAACAGCGGCATGCCGAGACTGGATATGCCGTTCGCGACGTAATCGACCGTACCGGCCTTCTCCATGACGCCGACATAGGTGATGATGCCTGATATCAGCAGCACGGTCGACCAGCTGACCTTGTCGATTGCCGCCTTCTGCGTTTTCGGGGACAGCAGCGCCAGCGCGACGGCCACGGTCATGGCGACGAGACCGACATTGAACTTGAAGACCAAGGCACCGATGCCGAGCGCCGTCAGGCCGATCAGGGTGGTGATTCTTTCGTTGTTCAGACGCAGCGTCGCAGCGGTATCGGCCGCCGTGCCATAGGCATGTTCCCGGATCGGCTTTGCCGGCGTGCCGCCGTGACCTCTGATCGACGCCGTTACGCCTTCGGGATGCAGTTCGGGCAAGGGGCCAAAGGAGGATGCGGGCACGTGTTTCATGACCTTTGCGCCGCCGAAAGCGAAGAAGACCAGCACCGCGATCGCCAGGTTGAAGAAAAAGCTCGAGAGAAACAACGACGTCGGCGCGAAGGGCAAGCCGGCCTTGGCAACGATCTGATTGGTGATGCCGCCATAGATGCTGATCGGCGAGAAGCCGCCGGCCTGCGCGCCGTGAATCACCATCAGGCCCATCATGACCGGGTGAATGCGGTACTGGATGGCAAAGCTCAACGCGACGGGCGCGAGAATGGCGACCGCGGCCGGCCCAAGGGCGCCGAAACCAGTAATGACGGCGGCGACGAGGAACATCACCCACGGGATCAAGCCTATCCGTCCACGCACCAGTCGGACGGCGCATTCGACGAGCCAGTCGATGGTGCCGTTGATCTGCGCTATGGCGAAGAGATAGGTGACGGCAACCAGCGTCAGGAACAAATCGCTCGGAAAACCGGCAAAAATATCGCTGGTTTTCATCCCGATGGTCATGGAGCCGAGCACGAAGGCGCCGGCAAAGGCGAGCGCGCCCATGTTGATCGGCTGGATCGTCGCAATGATGAACATGGCGACCAGCATGCCTATGGCCAGTATTTCAATACCCATGATTCCCCTCCCTCCGACGCCTCCGGCGCCGTAGTTGCTGTTTGTAGATTGATACGGGATACCGGCACGCCCTCCTCCCAGAGGGCGGTCGCCTTACGTCCTGGTATAGAGATCGGCGTATTGCTGCCGCAGGATGTTCTTCTGAACCTTACCCATCGTATTGCGCGGCAAGTCCTCGGCGAAGATGATGCGCTTGGGCTGCTTATAGCGCGCGAGACGGTCCTGGAGGGCGCTGACGATGCCCTTTTCATCGAGGACGGCACCCGGCTTGCACACGACGACGGCCGTTACGCCCTCTCCGAAATCGGGATGCGGCACGCCGATCACGGCGCTCTCGACCACACCCTCGATCTGGTCGATCTCGCTTTCGACCTCTTTCGGATAGATGTTGTATCCGCCCGAAATCACCAGATCCTTGCCGCGGCCGACGATGTGGACATAGCCGTCCCGGTCGATCTTGCCGAGATCGCCGCTGATGAAGAAACCGTCGGCGGTGAATTCGGCCGCGGTTTTCTCCGGCATGCGCCAATAACCCTTGAAGACGTTCGGCCCCTTGATCTCGATCATGCCGGTTTGTTCCGGGGGCAGCGCCTGCCCGGTGGCGGGATCGGTCACGCGCACCGTCACATCAGGCAGCGGGAAGCCGACAGTCCCGGCGATCCGCTTCCCCTCGTAAGGGTTCGACGTGTTCATATTGGTTTCCGTCATGCCGTAGCGCTCGAGAATCGCGTGACCGGTCCTTGCCTGGAACGCGGTATGTGTTTCCGCAAGCAGCGGCGCCGAGCCTGATATGAAGAGGCGGATGTTGGCTGTCGCCTTTTTGTCGAAGCGCGGGCTTTGCAGGAGGCGCACGTAGAAGGTCGGCACGCCCATCAGCATCGTTGCCTGCGGCATCAGTGAAACGACTTCGTCGGCGTCGAATTTCGACAGCAGGAACATCGAGGCGCCGGCGAGCAGCGTGACATTGGTGGCGACGAACAAACCATGTGTGTGGAAGATCGGCAGGGCATGGATCAGCCGGTCGCCTGATGTGACACGCCAGTAGTCCCGCAAGGTCAAGGCGTTGGAAAGCAGGTTCCCATGCGTGAGCATCGCTCCCTTGGAGCGTCCCGTCGTTCCCGAGGTGTAGAGGATCGCAGCCAGATCATCGGCGGAGCGCGAGGCGTCGACAAAATCGGCCGGCTCGTCGCGCGCCAGATCGAGTAAAGAGCCGCTGCCGTCGGCATCGAGCGTTTCGACGATCGCGCCGTGGCGCTTGGCGATCGTCTCCACGCCTTCCCGAGCGGCCGGCGCAACGACCACCAGGCGCGGCTCCGCATCGCCGATGAAATAATCGAGCTCGGCCAGCGTATAGGCGGTGTTGAGCGGCAGGTAGACGGCGCCGCTGCGAAGACAGGCGAGATAGAGGATCAATGCCTCGGCGCTTTTCTCGACCTGCACGGCAACCCGGTCGCCGGGGCGGATGCCGAGCGCATCCATCGCGCTGGCAATGCGGCCGGAAAGGGCGAAGGCGTCGCCATAGGTCCATGTCTGCCCGCTGCCGGTCCGAATGAACGCTGCCTCGCCGGGCGCTGCCGCCCGCATGGCGTCGAAAAGATGGTTGCTCACTTTCGCCCTCCTCCAAGCGTTGAGTTCATAAGTTGTGCGAAGGCTCGAGAGCCCTGCTGGCCACTGCCGCCGCGGCGGCCTTCGTCGCTCTGGTTGAGCAGGCTTTTGACGGCGGGCGAGGCGATCACCTCGCCGCGCTGCGCCAGAGCCTCGTGGTTGGCCACGATATCGTCGAGCTTATAGAGGTAGTTGACCATGAGACCGTGTGCCTGCTCGATAGCCTTGGGTGAGCGGTCGCCGAGAAAATTCACGCGTTCAAGCCGCGCCCCGTTGCCGAGATGGAAGCGGGCGACAGGATCGACGGGGCGGCCCTCCGGCGTCCGTTCGGTCAGGAAGTAGCGCGCCGCAAGCGGCAGCAACACGCGCTCCACTTCGGCCGCGCTGTTGTCGTTGTCGGGCCAGTTCGGATCGTCCAGCAAGATCAGCGTTTTCAGGGAGGCTTCGGACAGGAACCGGTCGGTGGTCGAAGCGCGCGCCTTGGCAAGCCAACGGGCAAAACCCGGGACGGGCGACAGGGTGACGAAATTCTTCAGGCCGGGCAGATCTCGGCGCAGATCTTCCACGACCTGCTTGATCAGGAAATTGCCGAACGAGATTCCACGCAAGCCGTCCTGGCAGTTGGAGATGGAATAGAAGACCGCCGTCGTCGCCTCGTCGGCATTGATCTGCTCCCTCCCCTCGTCGAGCACGTCGGCAATCGCCTTCGGCACGGAACGGGTGAGAGCTACCTCGACGAAGACGAGCGGCTCATCGGCCAGTCGGGGGTGGAAGAAGGCAAAGCATCGGCGGTCGGCCGGCGCCAGGCGACGGCGCAGCTCCTCCCAGCCGGCAATCTCGTGCACGGCCTCGTATCGGATGATCTTTTCAAGAATATATGCCGGCGTCGTCCAGTCGATGGGCCGGAGCGTCAGAAAGCCGCGATTGAACCAGGAGCCGAACAGATGCGTGAAGTCGGCGTCCAGCGCGTCATAGGCTTCGGATCGGTCTTTGGAAGCCAGCAGCTGCTGACGCATCCGCACGAGCCTGGCGGTGCCGTTCGGCGCGTGATTCAATCGGCGCAGGAGCTCCTGCCGCCGCGGCTCCGCGGCCTGGTGGAGCGCAATGACCGCAGCGGAGCTTTTGTCCGTGCGGTAATTTTCGATCGCCTGATCGAGCCGGCTCGCATCGGGCCCGAACTTTTCGTGCAGCATGTCGAAGAATGCCTGTGCGCCCTCGCTCTCGGACGCACCCCAGCGATCGAGTATCTCGGCCGCAAGAGCTATGCCGGAGGCTTCACCGCGGCTGGACAGCAGCATTTCACAGAGGGTCTGGAGATCGGCTTTGGCGGCCGCCTGCGTGTTGCGCGAGCCGGAAAACAGAAGCTGGCGTCCGTGATCCGTGATGCTTTGCAGCATGTCGGTGAAGAAAGAAGCCTCAGGCATGCCATTCTCCTCTCTTCCGAAGACGGGCCGCATTGCGCGCGCCATTGGACATCTGCTTCCCATCGCCGAACTTCGCCGGTAGTATGTAGATTGTCACGTTTCGTACACGACGTCAATGTTTGTGTATACAAGAATGACAATCATGTATGAGGAAAGCAAAACAAATGTCCGAGAATGTCGGCCGGTGGCTTCGGGATGAGATTGAAAATGCAATACTTTCCTACGAATTCGCCCCAGGCGAACGGCTTGATGAAACGGCGCTTGCCAATCGGTTCGGCGTCTCGCGAACGCCGGTGCGCGAAGCGCTGATGCAGCTTGACGCCATCGGGCTGATCGAAATCCGTCCGCGCCGGGGCGCCATCGTGATCGATCCGGGGCCGCACCGCATCTACGAGATGTTCGAGGTCATGGCGGAACTCGAGGGCCTCGCGGGATCGCTCGCCGCACGCCGGCTGGATAAGGCCTCCCGGGAAGCGATCACCGCCACCCACGGCCGCTGCGAACAATCGGCCGGCGCCGGCGACAGCGACGCCTATTATTACGACAACGAGGAATTCCATAAGGCGATCTACGCCGCGAGCCGAAGCGATTTCCTACAGGAGCAATGCGTGCAACTGCACAGACGCCTGCGACCCTATCGCCGTCTGCAACTGCGCGTGCGCAACCGCTTGTCGACGTCCTTCTCGGAACATTGCGCCATCGTCGATGCGATCTTTGCCGGAGACGGAGACGAAGCCCGCCGCCTGCTGCGAACGCATGTCGGCATTCAGGGAGAGAGGTTCAGCGATCTGGTCGCGAGCATGGCGACCAGATGATTGGACGCCAGACGAACTAATCCAAAAACCCATAAAGCCAATCCCGTGTGTCCTCCGGCAGCGAGGCCGGCGATTTGTCCTCTCGGTTGCGGGCCTGCCAGATGATCTCGACTTCGGCGGCGCGCTCCTCCCCGGTGTCGATCGAAACGAGGAAGCCGATCGAGCGCACGCCGATCTTGTCGACGGCGGCGGTGAAGATCGCCGGCTCGTCATGGTGCAGCGGACGGTGAAGCATGCAGGAGATCTTGCTGGCACTATAGAGCGGTTCGTCATCGACATCGGGCCGTGCCGACCAGAAGCTCGCAATGACGGATTCAGCGTAAGAAATATAGGACGCCAGGAACATCTGGCCGTTCATATCGACATCGCGAAACGGCACGCGTATTTCCGCCACACCAGGGCGTTTCGACTGACTCATCAACAATACTGCCTTACACCATTCCCCAAAACAGACATTACTGCATAATTCATTGGATCGGAACTGGTTTGAGGAGTGAAATCTGCGAGGGTTCAAAGTGTTACAGCCTGCAGGAGCACAGCAGCAGCGCTTGTTGAAATCGACGGGCAATGCCCCATCTGCTGTGGAACATGTCACAAGCGACCGATAGAGTGTCTCCATGAGCACCCGTCTTTACGAACACCCGATCTTCCTGGAACATGTGACGCCCTCCGGCCATCCCGAGCGTTCCGACCGGATCCGCGCCATCAATGTCGCGCTGGAACATCCGAATTTCGAGCGGCTGGACCGCAAACAGGCGCCGCAGGCGAACGAGGATGCGGTGCTGCTTGCGCATCCGGAGGAGCATCTTGCCGCCGTGATGCGGGAAATTCCCGAGGAAGAAGATCGGATCAACCAGCTCGAAGCCGATACCTACGCCAGCCAAAAGAGCCTGCAGGCGGCGCTCACCGGTATCGGCGGGGCGATGGCCGCCGTCGACGACGTCTTTACCGGCCGGGCCGACAATGTCTTCGTCGCCGCCCGTCCGCCCGGGCACCACGCCGAGAAAACGACGGCGATGGGCTTCTGCTTCTTCAACAATGCGGCGATCGCCGCCCGCCACGCACAGAAGGCGCATGGCGCCGAACGTGTCGCCATCGTCGATTGGGACGTGCACCACGGCAACGGCACGCAGGATATTTTCTGGGACGATGCATCGGTGCTGTTCTGCTCGACGCACCAGATGCCGCTCTATCCCGGCACCGGCGCCAAAGAAGAGAAGGGCAAGCACAATACCATCGTCAATGCGCCGCTTTCGCCGAATGTCGGCAGCGACCATTTCCGCGAGGCGTTCAAATCACGCGTACTGCCCGCACTGGCCGATTTCCGGCCCGATCTCATCATCATCTCCGCCGGCTTCGACGCGCATCATCGCGATCCACTGGCGCAGATTAATCTGACGGGCGAGGATTTCGACTGGGCGACAGGGCGAATCCTGGAACTGGCGGACCGGCATGCGCAGAACCGGGTCGTCAGCCTGCTCGAAGGCGGCTATGATCTGGAGGGGCTCGCCGAATCGGCGGGCATGCATATTCTGAGAATGATGAAGGGTTGAGAATGACTGACAGCGCCAAGCCTGAAGTATCGGGCCTTTCCTTCGAAAAGGCGGTCGCCGAACTCGAAAGCATCGTCGCGCGGCTCGAACGCGGCGACGTGGCGCTTGATGAATCGATCGAGATCTACGAGCGCGGCGAAGCGCTGAAGAAACATTGCGAAACCCTGCTTTCGGCCGCCGAGAACCGTATCGAGAAGATCCGGCTCGACCGCGCCGGCAAGCCGCAGGGCGTCGAGCCGCTGGACGGCGCCTGAGCGGCCGAACAGCTTTCGAAGACGCTTGGCGATCGGCTTGCGGCCGATCTATGATCCCTTCCGGAACGATGAGGGGACAGACAAATGACGGACAGATTGAAAGGCAAGGTCGCCATTATATCAGGCGGCGCCACCGGCATGGGCGGCGCAGCCTCGAAGCTTTTTGCGGCGGAAGGGGCGCGCGTCGCGATCATCGACCGCAACGGCCAGGCGGCGGCCGAGACCGTCAAGACGATCCGTGATGCCGGCGGCGAAGCCGATCACTGGACGGCCGACGTCTCGGACGAAGCAGCCGTCAATGCCGCCGTCGCGGGCGTCGAGGAACGTTATGGCGCAGTGACGGTGCTCTTCAATCACGCCGGCACGATCGTCATCAAACCGTTCCTGGAAACGACCGTTCAGGAATGGGATTGGCTGCATGCCGTCAATGTGCGTTCCATGTTCCTGATGACCAAGGCCGTGCTGCCGAAAATGATTGCAGCCGGCGGCGGTTCGATCGTCTGCACCTCGTCGATCTCGGCGGTCGCCGCCACGCCAATGGAAGTGCTTTACGACACGACGAAGGGCGCCGTGCACATGTTTGCCCGCGCCATCGCGGTGGAGTTCCGCGACCGCAACATCCGCTGCAACGCTGTCTGCCCCGGCTTCATCCGCACGCCGCATGGGTTGCGCGAGGTCGCCGACCTGCAGGCGCTCGGAGTCGACGTTTCCGATGCCGCGATCGCCGCGCAGCAGGGGCGGATCGGCGAACCGGAAGATGTGGCGCGGGCCGCTCTTTATCTCGCCAGTGACGAGTCGAGCTTCGTCAACGGCGCTCATCTCTTCGTCGACAACGGCTTCACAGCGATCTGAGCCGGCGCTCTTTCGTAATGGACCGCCAGGCACTATCTCTGATCGCAGAGTTTGTGATCGGAGATCCGACATGTCCTTCTTTCCCGGTAAAGATCCCCTGCCCGGCGATGCCTTCGCCTGCGACGCGATCGAGAACCTGATCATCCCGCGCACCAGCGATATCGGCGGCTTCCAGGTGCGGCGTGCGCTGCCCACGAGACAGCGCCGGCTCGTCGGGCCGTTCATTTTCTTCGACCGCATGGGACCGGCGATCCTGAAACCCAACGAAGCGCTCGACGTGAAGCCGCATCCGCATATCGGACTTTCCACCGTCACCTATCTCTTCGACGGCGAGATCCGCCATCGCGACAGTCTCGGCACCGAAAAGGTCATCCGGCCCGGCGACATCAACCTGATGACGGCGGGGCGCGGCATCGTGCATTCCGAGCGCACGCCCGACAATCTGCGCGGCCATCCCCTGCTGATGTCCGGGCTGCAGACCTGGCTGGCGTTGCCGGACGACAAGGAGGAGATCGCCCCCTCCTTCGCCCATACGGAAAAGACCGACATGCCGCTGATCGAGGCGAGCGGCGTGCGCGGACGTGTCGTCATCGGCTCGTTCGAAGGCATGACATCCCCCGTCGGCGTTTTCTCCGATACGCTCTATGTCGATTTGAACCTGGAGCCGGGCGCCAAATTTCCCTTCGGCGCGGGCCATGAGGAGCGGGCCGTCTACGTGCTGTCGGGCGAGGTCGTCATCGCGGGCGACCGTTTCGCCGCCGATCAGTTGCTGGTCTTCCGGCCCGGCGATGCGATCACGCTCGAAGCGGGCAGCGACGGCTGTCACCTGATGCTCTTCGGCGGCGCGGCGCTGAATTCGAAACGCTATATCTGGTGGAATTTCGTTTCTTCCTCGAAAGAGCGGATTGAAAAGGCCAAAGAAGAATGGCGTACCGGCCGCTTCGATATCGTTCCCGGGGATGAAGAGGAATTCGTGCCTTTGCCGGAAAGCTGAACCATCCATTTCAAAGAAATAGAGCAGGATATCCTTCGAAAACCGTTCACACTTTTCGGCATCATGCTTTAATAGTGGGAGCATGATGTTGCCCGAAAACCGTTCACACTTTTCGGCATCATGCTCTAAGGTGCAAACCTTCGGTTCCTGAAATGCACTTGTTTTGCCGCATTCTAATCGAATAAAGCGGAATAAGGAAAAGCAAGAAAGAGCGCCCGCCCGTGACACAACTGCCGAAGACCCCTCTGCTCGACCAGGTCATCTATCCCGCCGACCTGCGCAAGCTCGAGGATCGCGACCTGCCGCAGCTTGCCCGCGAAGTCCGGGATGAAATGATCGATGCGGTATCGCGCACCGGCGGCCATCTCGGCGCCGGCCTCGGCGTGGTCGAGCTGACGATCGCCATCCACAGTGTCTTCGACACGCCGAACGACCGGCTGATTTTCGATGTCGGCCATCAATGCTATCCGCACAAGATTCTGACCGGCCGACGCGACCGCATCCGGACGCTGCGCCAGGAAAACGGTCTTTCCGGCTTCACCCGCCGGGCAGAGAGCGAATATGATCCCTTCGGGGCGGCGCACTCTTCGACCTCGATCTCGGCCGGCCTCGGCATGGCGATCGCCGCCGATCTCGACAAGAACGACCGCCGCGTCATCGCCGTCATCGGCGACGGGGCGATGTCGGCCGGCATGGCCTATGAGGCGCTGAACAATGCCGGCGCGCTCGATGCCCGCCTCATCGTCATCCTCAACGACAACGACATGTCGATCGCGCCGCCGACGGGTGCAATGAGCGCCTATCTCGCCCGCCTCGCTTCGGGGCGCACCTATATGGGCTTCCGCGACTTCGGCAAGAAGCTGACCGCCTATCTCGGCAAGAATATCGACCGAGCCATCACCCGCGCCGTGGAACATGCGCGCGGCTACGTCACCGGCGGCACGATGTTCGAGGAGATGGGCTTTTATCATATCGGGCCGATCGACGGGCATTCCTTCGAACACCTTCTGCCGGTGCTGCGAAACGTGCGCGACAATGGGCGCGGGCCGGTGCTGATCCATGTCGTCACGCAGAAGGGCAAGGGCTATCCGCCGGCGGAAGCCGCAGCCGATAAATATCACGGGGTCAACAAGTTCGACGTCATCACCGGCGCCCAGGCGCGGGTCAAGCCGAACGCGCCGAGCTATACCAGCGTCTTTGCCGAAGCGCTGGTGCAGGAAGCGACCCTCGACGACAAGATCGTCGGCATCACCGCCGCCATGCCGAATGGCACCGGCCTCGACAAGCTCGCCGAAGCCTTTCCGTCACGCTGCTTCGACGTCGGCATTGCCGAACAGCATGCCGTGACCTTCGCCGCCGGCCTTGCGGCCGAAGGCTACAAGCCGTTCGCGGCGCTCTATTCCACCTTCCTGCAGCGCGCCTATGACCAGGTCGTGCACGATGTCGCGATCCAGGGCCTGCCGGTGCGCTTCCCGATCGACCGTGCCGGTTTCGTCGGCGCCGATGGACCGACACATGCCGGTTCGTTCGACACCGCCTTCCTCGCCACCCTGCCCGGCTTCGTGGTGATGGCGGCTGCCGACGAGGCGGAACTCAAGCATATGGTGCGTACAGCCGCCGCCTATGATGCCGGGCCGATCTCGTTCCGTTATCCGCGCGGCGAAGGTGTCGGCGTCGAGATGCCGGTGCGCGGCGAAATCCTGCAGATCGGCAAGGGCCGCATCGTCAAGGAAGGCGCCAAGGTGGCGCTGCTCTCCTTCGGCACGCGGCTTGCCGACTGTCTGCTTGCCGCCGAAGATCTCGACGCGGCCGGGCTTTCGACGACGGTCGCCGATGCGCGCTTCGCCAAGCCGCTCGACCACGACCTGATCCGCCAGCTCGCCCGTCACCACGAGATGCTGATCACCGTCGAGGAAGGCTCGGTCGGCGGCTTCGGCAGCCAGGTGATGCAATTCCTCGCCGGCGAAGGCCTGCTCGACAATGGGCTCAAGATCCGCTCGCTCGTCATGCCCGACATCTGGATGGAGCAGGCCAAGCCCGAGGCTATGCACGCTCATGCGGGGCTTGATCGCGCCGGGATTGTGTCGACGGTGTTCAGGGCGCTGGGGCGTGGTGTTGCTGTGGGCGTGGCGGGATAAGATTATGTGAGGTGTGCCGTGTGGCCCCCTCATCCGCCCTACGAGCACCGACCGGGGCGAGCCACGGGTCTCGCCCGTCCTTCGGACCCCCGCTGGGGAGAAGGGACTTGCGGCAACGTCTCGATTCCCCCTTCTACCCAGTGGGGAGAAGGTGCCCGGTAGGGCGGATGAGGGGGCCGCCGAGCAGATCCCTCAATTAAAATGGGCGGCACATCTCTGCGCCGCCCTCTGCATTTTACGCCCCTTCCGAAAGCGACGCTCTCAGAATTCCGTCCACTCCTCCTGAACCGCAGCCGCAGCACTTGCCTGCCTGCCGCCGAAAGCCTTGGCGACGGTGCGGGTCAGCGCGCGGGCAGGTGAGGCGACCGGGCGGGAGGTGGCGGCGGCGGCGCGCGGTGCGGCGGCAGCGGCGCTCACCTGGCCCAACTTGAACTGATGCAGCAACTCGTCGAGGGCGTTTGCTTCCTGGGCGAGCGCATGGCTTGCCGCGGTCTGTTCTTCGACCATTGCAGCGTTCTGCTGCGTGCCCTGGTCCATATTGTTGACGGCGGTGTTGATTTCCTGAAGGCCGATCGACTGTTCGCGCGTGGCGGTGACGATCGCGTTGACGTGGTGGTTGATTTCCTGCACTTCGGCGACGATCGCTTCCAAGGCCTTGCCGGTTTCGCCGACCAGCGACACCCCGGTCTGGACGTGGGTGCCGGAATTGGTGATCAGCGCCTTGATCTCCTTGGCGGCATTGGCCGAGCGCTGGGCGAGCTCGCGCACTTCCTGGGCGACGACGGCAAAGCCCTTGCCGGCTTCACCGGCGCGCGCTGCTTCGACGCCTGCGTTGAGAGCAAGCAAATTGGTCTGGAAGGCAATGTCGTCGATAACGCCGATGATGTTGGAGATTTCGCCCGAGGATTTCTCGATCTGCTCCATGGCGGAGACGGCCTTGCGGACGACTTCGCCGGATTTTTCGGCGCCGACGCGGGTACGCTCGACGAGATTGCCGACATCCTCGGCGCGCTTGGCGCTGTCGCGGACCGTCGTGGTCACTTCCTCGAGCGCTGCTGCGGTTTCTTCGACGGCGGCAGCCTGCTGCTCGGTGCGGTGGGCAAGATCGTCGGCGGCGGAGCGGATCTCGCCGGCGCCGGCGTTGATCGCCGAGGCGTTGTGGCCGACCGACTGAAGAGCCGCCTGCAGCTTTTCGACGGCATGGTTGAAGTCGTTGCGCAGGCTATCATACTGCGACGCGAACGGCGTGTGGATGCGCGCGGCGACATCGCCCTCGGCAAGGCCGGCCAAGCCGCCAGCCAGAGCGTCGATGGCAAAGCGGAGTTCGCCCTCCTCGCGAGCCTTCTGTTCGTCGGTTGCCCGGCGCTGGCGCTCGGCGTCGTCGCGCATGCGGTCGGTCTCGCCGGAAAGGCGCAGCTTCTCGATCGCGGCCTGCTTGAAGACCAACACCGACTGGGCCATGCGGCCGACTTCGTCGCCGCGGTCCGTGGCCGGAACCTCGATATCGTTTTCACCGCCGGCCAGGCGATCCATGGCAGCCGTCATGCCGACGATCGGGCGGACGATGGTGCGCGACATGAGCCAGGCGAGAACGGCGGCGGCAAGCGAGGCAAGGATGCCACCGGCAAGCAGCGTCGTCGCCAGATCGCTGTTGGCATCGGCCCGAAGCGCAGCGAGCGCATTCGACTTTTCGCGTGCGGTGGCCTTGATCTTGGCGGAAGCCTGGCGGAAACCGTCGAGCTGGCCCTTGGTGGCGTTGACGCCGATCTTGACGACTTCCTCGATCGGCATGTCGGTTTCCTTGCGCGCCTTGGTCTGCGGCTCGGCGAGCTCATGGAAATAAAGGTCGGCAGCCTTCTGCATGCCGTCGATCATTTCGACCAGTGGCGGTTCGGCTGCGGCCGTCTGCTTGGCGGCGGCGATCGCCTTCAGCATGCGCTCGCGGTTAGCGAAGATATCGCCGTAGGTGCTATCGCTGCGGAAGAGAATGAAGCCGCGCAGATTGACGGCCTGCTCGAGCATCGCCTGCAGCGCATCGTCGATCTGGTTGACCAGCAGCTCGGACTTTTCCTGCTCGGCGGAAGCGGCCGCCGATGCCGTCGCCTTGGAATAAACGAAGGCGGAAACGGACACGAAGATGAGGATGAGGGCTGCGAACGTGGCCGCAAGCTTCCCGTTCAAGGATATGTTTTTAGCGGACATCGGTGAATTTCTCCTGACGACAGTCAACGCGGCGAAGGCGGGTCGCGCCTGAAGCGCAACCGCAGGACCTTCTGAATTAGGAACATGATCGGCGGGGAGACGCCTTGCGCCTTCATGGCACGAAGCGGTTCAAACGAACCGCTGCAATCGAACCGAACCTATGCGGGCGAGCTTTAGATTTGTTTAAATTAGGCGGAGCAGCAGCGGCCCAAGTCATGATTAAAGTTGCTTAAATCAAGGCGTCTTCGGTTCCGCTTCCGGCGAATTGAGGATCAGAATATCGAAATCCCTCTCGGGATCGAAATCCTCCGCTGTCATCCGGAAGGTCGTCGGACCGATCTTCTGAACGTTGCTGCCGCAGAAGCTGATGATGTTGCCAGGTTTGCCTTTGTCGATCGTCAGCTGGAAGCGCCTGATCGGCCCCACCCAGTTGGCGCCGGTCGACAGCACGTAGGAGATCCAGCTTTCGGTATAATTGGCGCCGCCGGCCTCGGCCTCCCCGGCGCGCTGCTGGGCGATCCTGACGAAATCTCCGTCCAGGCAGTATTTGCGGGAATATTCCCGGAAGCGCTCGCCCTTCGGCTCGCCATTTTCGAGGAAGCTGATGGCCACCGTGCCGCCGACGGCAGGCTGGTAGCGATGTTCGACGCTGACCTTCTTCTTCGCCGGAAAAGTAGTGCGCCACCAATAGGTCGAGCGCAGCGTCCAGAGCGGCACGAGATCGCTCCCACCAGTGCCGGCAGCATCGCCGCCACTCATGGGATAGATCAGGCCGCGGGCGATCCAGTCCTTCCGGACGGCTTCAGGAAGCCGGGCAAGCGCCTGGGCGGTCTTCTGGCTGTAGGGCAGGACGGGAATGGCGTATTTGGCAAACTCGTCCGTCACGTCGATGCCAAGCGAGATGACGCGCTGCTGCAGCTTGGCGGTGATCGGCCTGCCGTCCTGCACGGTGGAAAAATGCAGGAAATTATCGCTGTCATAGTCCGATATGGCTGAATTGTTGTCCACCTGGCCTGTTATGTCAGGCATCGGGAAGGCAACCAGGCTCTCGACGTCCTTGTCGGACATATTCTCGAAGACGTAGCCGACGCGCACTTCCGAGGCGGAGATGAAAAGATCCTCCTCCGCCATGCTGACATCGTCGGATTGGGCGAAAATCAGCCCGCCGGTCTTGACCTCGGCCATCGTATCGTTCGCAAGCGCGGGCGAAGCAATCGCCGCCGCCGCGACTAGAAGAGTGAAGAGCTTCATCATGAAACACCCCCTTGCCTGCGGCCGCCCCGCGATTGCCGCGGCAGGATTATCGCCGAAAGCTTTTGAGGGTCAATGACGCTCTCGGGAACAAAATGCTTGCAAGCAGCCGCTTTGCCGGTCATTCACAGCCGATGTCCGATCAAAACAGCCACCGCCTCGACCAGCTTCTCGTTTCCCGCGGCCTCTTTTCCAGCCGCTCGCGGGCCCGCGACGCCGTGCAGCGCGGCACGGTCAGGATCGGCGGCCAGGTGATAACGAAAGCCGGCGCGCTCTTTGGCGAAGACGCGGCAATAGAGATCGATGATCCCGCGCAGGACTATGTCTCGCGCGCAGCGCTGAAGCTTGCCGCAGCCCTCGATCATTTCCGCCTCGACCCTGGCGGCCATCACTGTCTCGATATCGGCGCTTCCACAGGCGGCTTCACCGAGGTGCTGCTGCAGCGGGGTGCTGCGCACGTCACCGCGATCGATGTCGGCCATGGGCAGATGCATCCGCGCATATCGGGCGATCCGCGCGTGACGAACAAGGAAGGCCTCAACGCCCGCAACCTGACGGCAGACGATATCGGCCATTCCGCCACCTTCATCGTTTCCGACGTTTCCTTCATCTCGCTGAAGCTCGCATTGGCGCCGGCGCTCGATATCGCCGAGCCGGGCGCGACAGCCGTCCTGCTGGTCAAGCCGCAGTTCGAGGCCGGGCGCGAGGCGATCGGCAAGGGCGGCTTGCTGAAAGATCCCGCTTCCGCTCCGGCCGTCGCCTCGGAATTGGAGCGCTGGTTCATCGAGGACATGGGCTGGAAAAGCCATGGCCTCATCCCCTCCCCGATTTCCGGCGGCGACGGCAATCAGGAATTCCTTCTGGCAGGATTGAAACCGTGAGCACCGAAACCGTCACGATCGAAAAACTCGGCGCCCAGGGCGACGGCATCGCAAGCAATGCCGGCGGACCTGTTTATGTGCCCTTCTCCCTTCCCGGGGAAACGGTGGCAATCGCCCGCGTCAGGAACCAGGGCACGATCATGTCGATCACGACGCCTTCAACCGAGCGGCAGGAACCGCCCTGCCGGCATTTCGGTCCTGACGGCGTCAACGGCACCTGCGGCGGCTGCACGTTGCAGCATCTGACAGACGGCCCCTACCGCGCCTTCAAGCGCCAACTGGTCATCGATGCGCTGAAATCCAAGGGTTTGACGCCTGAAGTCGGCGAGGTGGTTCCGGCCCGGCCGGGCGAACGCCGGCGCGTGGTGTTTGCGGCGCGTAAGACCGAGAAGGACATGCTGATCGGTTTCAACCAGGCCGAAAGCCACCACATCGTCGCGATCGAGGAATGTCCGATCTCGTCGGCAGGGATCATCGCCCGGCTGCCGGCGATCAAGGCGATTGCGGCCTCGCTGGCAACCAATGCCGAACCTTTCCGGGTCGCGGTGCTCGAAACTCTCTCCGGCCTCGATGTCGCTGCCGACGAGGTGAAGAAACTTTCCGACCAGCAGCGGCGAAAGGCGATCGAGACCGTACTCAGCCTGCGCGGCATTGCCCGCGTGACCGTGAATGGCGAGATCCTGGTCGAACCCTCGAAGCCGCTCATCGATTTCGGCGGTGTCCAGGTTTCCCCGCCGCCGGGCGGCTTTGCCCAGGCGACGAAACCGGCGGAAGAGGCGATGGCGGAGCTGGTGCTTGCCCATGCCGGCAAGGCGAAGCGGATCGCCGATCTCTTTGCCGGCGCCGGCACGTTTTCGCTGCGGCTGGCGCGGATCGGCCGCGTGCACGCCGTCGAGGCGGAGGGCACGGCGCTCGCCGCGCTCGACCACGCCGCACGCAACACGCAGGGACTGAAACCCGTCACCATCGAGAAGCGCGATCTTTTCCGCCGTCCTTTGATGACGCAGGAGTTCAAGCCTTTCGATGCCGTCGTCTTCGATCCGCCGCGTGCGGGCGCTGAGTTCCAGTGCAAGGAACTGGCGCGCTCGGCGGTGAAGAAGATCGCGGCCGTCAGCTGCAATCCATTGACGCTGGCGCGCGATCTCGCGATCCTCGTCGAGGGCGGCTACCGGATCACCAAGGTGACGCCGATCGACCAGTTCCTCTGGACCTCGCATGTCGAGGTGGTGGCGACGCTGGAAAAATAGGCGTCGAGGCCGCCGGCGTCAGCGACGCATGAAGGCTTCGAACGCCGCCCGGGCCTCGGCGCTCTTGAGACGCGCCGAGAAATGTCGGGCCTCCTCGTCGATGCGGGCGATGATTTCGCTGCGCTCGCCGCGGATGAGATCGCGGGCAATGCGCAGCGCTTCCGGCGGTTTGGCCGCGAGGCGGGCTGCGGTGGCAAGCGTCAGGGCATCGACTTCACCCGGTTCGACGACTTTCCAGACCAGACCGGCTTCCTTCGCCTCTTCAGCCGAAAAGGCTTCGCCCGCCGCAAGCAGGGCGAAGGCGCGCTGATGCCCCATCAGGCGCGGCGCGATGAGGCTCGAGGCCGCCTCCGGCACCAGCGCCAGATCGACGAAGGGAGTGCGGAACTGGCTTCGATCCGAGGCGATGGTCAGGTCGCAATGGAGATGCATCGTGGTGCCGATGCCGATCGCAAGTCCGTCGACGCCTGAAACAATGGGTTTTTCGGCATTCACCAGCGCATAGAGGAAATCGAGGAGTTCCTCCCCCAGGCCGCCGCCCATCGCCGCGGCGAGAAAATCGCCCATGTCGTTGCCGGCCGAGAAAGAGCCTTCGGTGCCGAGGAAGGCAGTGGCGCGGATCTCGGGATTGGCGTTCGCCGCATTCAGCGCATCGGTCATCACACGGTACATGGCCCGCGTGATGGCGTTCTTCTTTTCCGGCCGGTTGAAGCGGATGAGCTGGACGCCGGGATGGGCGGAAGGCTGTTCGACGACGATATGATCGGTCATTGTGTTTCCTCAGGCAAGCAGGATGCGGGCGGCGGCGAGACTGGCTGCGCCATTGACGACCCGGTCGCGAAGGGCTGCGGTTTCCGCCAGCAGATTTTCGGCGGCGAAACGGCAAAGTACGATTCGGCCTTCGCCTGCGCCATCGGCACTCCCGGCGAGAGCGCCCTTGGCGAGGTAGCAACCGGTAAGCGCGAGCCCGAACAGGCGCTGATAGGGCGTGGCGCCCGAGAGCGCCTCGGCGGCCCTGCCATCGGCAAGCATCTTCAACAGCCAGGCAGTGGTCTCGTCGAGGTCGGCGATGGCAGCGTCGAGCCTTGCAGCCGTTTGACCGAAACCATCGAGATTGGAGTGACGCACATCATCGGCGACCGTCCTGAGCTCGGCGATGAAGCCTCTCACCTGATCGCCGCCGGAGAGCGGCAGCTTGCGGGTGACGAGATCGATCGCCTGAATGCCGTTGGTGCCTTCGTAGATCGGGGCAATGCGGGCGTCGCGAAGATAACGCGCTGCACCCGTCTCCTCGATGAAGCCCATGCCGCCATGCACCTGAATGCCGAGCGAGGCGACCTCGACGCCGGCATCCGTCGAGAAGGACTTGGCGATCGGCGTCAGCAGGGCGGCGCGCTCCTGCCAATGATGGCGGCCCTCGCTTGCCCGGTGAGACATGTCGATGGCATGGGCGCAGGCATAGGAGATGGCGCGCGCGCCCTGCGTCAGCGCCTTCATGGTCAGCAGCATGCGGGCGACGTCAGGATGTTCGACGATCGGGCTCATGCCGGCGCCGGTCCAGCCGGGCGCCCTGCCCTGCGTGCGCTCCCTGGCAAAGGCGACGGCCTTCTGGGTGGCGGCCTCCGAGACCGCAACACCCTGCATGCCGACGGCAAGACGAGCATTGTTCATCATCGTGAACATGCAGGCGAGCCCCTTGTTCTCCTCGCCGACCAGCCATCCGACAGCACCCTTTTCGTCGCCGAATTTGCCGTCGCCGTAGATCATCGTGCAGGTCGGCGAGCCGTGGATGCCGAGCTTGTGCTCCAGCGAGTGGCAGAACAGATCATTGCGGGCTCCAAGCGAACCGTCGTCGTTCACCAGGAATTTCGGCACCAGGAAAAGCGAGATGCCGCGTGTGCCGGCCGGCGCATCCGGAAGGCGGGCCAGCACCAGATGGATGATGTTGTCGGCCGCGTCATGCTCGCCCCAGGTGATGAAGATCTTCTGGCCAAAGATGCGGTAGCTGCCATCGGCGCGGCGCTCGGCGCGCGCCTTCAGGACGCCGAGATCGGAGCCGGCATGCGGTTCGGTCAGGTTCATGGTGCCGCTCCATTCGCCCGACACCATTTTTTCCAGATATTTGTCTTTCAGCGCGTCGCTGCCATGGGTGCTGACCGCTTCGATCGCGCCCATCGTCAGGGTCGGGGCGAGCGCAAAGGCCATGGAGCCGGAATTCCACATTTCGAGGGCTGCGACATTCAGCATATGCGGCAAGGCCTGGCCGCCGAATGCTTCGGGCGCCGTCAGGCCGTTCCAGCCGCCGGCGATCCAATTGCGATAGAGATCGCGCCAGCCATCCGGCAGCCTGACCTCGCCATCGGTCAGGCGGGCGCCCTGGCGGTCGCCGATGTCGGCGAGCGGGGCCACTTCCTCTGTGGCAAAACGTCCCGCCTCGGCCAGGATGGCGTCGACGAGGTCTTCGCCGAGATCGCCGAGAAGCCCTTTCGAAATCGCCTCGCCCATGCCCGCTACATGCTTCAACGTGAACGCGATTTCCTCGACGGGCGCCTTGTACATGCTTTTCTCCTCCGCAGACCGGCCTGCGCATGACAGACCTCTCCAGCGCCACGGCTAATTGATTTTTACGTAAACGTCAATTTCGATTTCTTGAAGCCCCATGCGATAAATCAGCTGACATGGCGCTTTGCTCTTGCACCCTTGCACAAATGCACGTCATGGAGAATCTCTAAAGCATGTCGCCTGGAAGCGCGCAGCGGTTCCGGGGTAAAGACATGACAAGACAAACGGCTAAAGCCCGTCGCGTGAATCGAGTTCGATGCGATGCGCTCAGGAATGAATCGCCTTCGCAAAGGACCGGCGAACAATGGACACATTGCCCGTCAACATACCCGGTTTCGTCTGGGCCTATCGCTTTTCACCCACCGAAAAGACCGCGGTGCGGCTGACGAACAGTGCCACGGTGGCGGAACTGACCGGCGATAACTGTTTCTACTGGCTGCACCTCAACCTTGCCGATGCGCGCGTGCCGGCCCTGCTCGACACGCTCGACGGGCTGACGGAGGACGCGAAATCGGCGCTGACAACGCGTGACACGCATGCGACAATCACCGTCGACGAGCAGATGCTCTACGGCACGCTCATCGACTGTCAGCGGGATTTCGCCCAGGACACCAACAATCTCGGCTGGCTGCACTTCGCCATGTCCGACCGCTTCATCATCACCACCCGGCTGCAGCCGCTGCGCAGCGTCGAACGGGCGCGCGCGCTGATCGAAAAAAATCCGGGCAAGTTCGCGCTTCCGGTCGATCTTTTCGAACTGCTGGTGATCGAGTTCCAGCGCACGCTGATCGCGATCGTCATCGAGTTGACGGAAGAGCTGAACCTGATCGAGGATATCGTCTACGACAACGCACCGCGCGACGAGCGCCGGCGCCTGGCGCCAGTGCGGCGAACCGTGGTCCGGCTGCATCGGCATCTGCGCACCGTGCTGGCGCTGATGCGCCGGGCGGCGGCAGCCGACGAGGATGAGATGCCCTTCGGCTTCGACGATGTCGCCCGGCGGCTAACGAGCCGACTGGAGACGGTGGATCACGACATCTATGCCCTGCAGGACCGGGCGCGCCTGCTGCACGAAGAAATCGACTCGAAGCAGTCCTCCGAGACCAACCGCCACCTCTACTTGCTGTCGATCATGACGGCGTTCCTGCTGCCGCCGACCCTCGTGACGGGTTTCTTCGGCATGAACACGGCCAACCTGCCCTTCGCCATCGGCGACTACGGCACGGAATATGCCGTCATCCTCATCATAGGATCGATCGTCTTTGCCTGGTGGCTGCTGAGGCGGGTGGATATTCTTTGAGGGTGAACGGAGGAGTAAGCGCTGGGCAACTCCGTTCTGCCATGAGGTGCGACGTTTCCCACAGGGCTCACCTCACACTCCGCCATCCCAGGGCTTGACCCTGGGACCACAACCAAGCCCGCGGCTTCAATAAATTCCCTGCAGTTGGACGCCATCTCTGTCCACGCAGCGCCAGCCGCATCGCCCGGAACGGTTCTTGCACGGTTACT
Source organism: Rhizobium sp. BR 249 (assembly GCF_047445895.1). NCBI lineage: Bacteria > Pseudomonadati > Pseudomonadota > Alphaproteobacteria > Hyphomicrobiales > Rhizobiaceae > Rhizobium > Rhizobium sp. BR 249. Next base: position 123,298 of record NZ_JARWKX010000007.1, read on the forward strand.
AATGTATTTACCGTGGGGAGACCTAATGTCATGAAATGGTGCACATCCGGAGAGTTTGCCCCTCTGATGCTCGTTGTGAGTGGGCCGGAAAAATACAAGCTTGTTGCAACCCTCGGGCAGGCTGCCGAGATGCTGACGGTTGGCTGGCCGATCGACGATGGAGAGGAATATCTTATTGCGATCAGGGCGTGCCGGGATGCCATTCATGGGGAAATTCCGGCTCAGGTCGCGCGCACAGCGCTTATCCGTGCCGCCGACGAAGCTGGCATTTCGGTGATCACCGTCGTTCACTGAGTTTCGCAGGACGGCCGCTTGTTTCGCGTCTGACACGTCCCCTCTCCCGTTTTTTTTCGGGGAGAGGGTCAGGGTGAGAAGCAGTATTCGGGACCTATCAATACGGCGAATAGCACTGCTGGCGCGGGCCGTTATAGGGCTGGAAGGTATTGTCGTAAGCGCGATAAGACCGGTAGCGGTTGGCGCACCAGGCGACATGGCTTGACCCCATGCGAGGCGCGGGCTCGACGTAACGCGGCTGGGCGACGATAGCGCCGCCGATCACGGCGCCTGCGCCGAAGGCGGCGAGCGGATACCAGTAGCCATTATAGCGGCGATAGCCCGGGCGGTAGTAGCTATATCCGCGATAGCCGCCGTAATAGCCAGGGCGATAGTAGGCGCCGGGGCGATAGCCGGGCCGGTAATAATCGCCGCGATAGTAGCGGCGGTACTGGACGTTCTCGACCGCGGAAGGTTTTTCCATCTGCGGGGCGGTGGGCATCTGCATTGCCTGCGACGGCACGAAGCCTGTCAGAACGACGGCGGCAGCCAGAACTGCGGTCGCGATCTTGTTTCTCAGCCCGATCATTTCTCTCTCCCATTCAACAGCGGACACCGCCTGCTCAGCAACGCTTTCGCGCCCGAATGGTTCCGAAAGCAGCCGGGAACCGGCTGCTTTCCCTTTTAGAGAAGTCGAACTGAACCGGACATTAACCGGTCAGCGCTCTACGCCACGGCAGAGATTTTCGCCTGATCGCCCTGCAGACGGTTCACCATGAAGTTCGAATACCATTCGAGGAACTGCATGACGCCGCCTTCATGCACGGCAGAATAGGGGCCGGGCTCATAGGCGGGCGAGTGAATGCCGAAAGCGTTTTCTTCGACGATGCGGCGGTCCTGATCGTTGGTCTCGGTCCAGACGTGGGTCAGCTCTTCCAGATTGTAATCCACGCCTTCGACCGCATCCTTGTGGACGAGCCACTTGGTCGTCACCGCCGTCTCGTTGGCATTGAGAGGCAGCACGCGGAAGGAGATGGCGTGGTCGCCGAGCAGGTGGTTCCACGTCGTCGGATAGTGGAAGAGCAGCATGGTGCCGATACGGTTGATCGAGATATCGTCGGAAATCCGGCGCTTGACGGCGGGCTTGCCCGACATGGTGTAGCTTTCGGCATCCTCGATCAGCGGCATGCGGGCGGTGCGGAACTGACCGTCCGGCGAAATCTGGAACTTGCTCGGCAGGCCGGCGGCCTCGCAGCGCGCCCAATGGCCGGCGATTTCGGGATCATCGGCGCCGCCATCCGTGCCCGTCACGCTCGGCGCTTCGGGATAGGTGCGGCAGAGTTCGGGGTGATTGGCGGCGCAGTGATAGCACTCGCGGTTATTCTCCCAGACGAGTTTCCAGTTGCCCTTCTCGATGATCGTGCTCTGGAAGGCGACCTTGGTTTCGCCGATCCCGTGCGGCGCCATATAGGGCTCGATCTTGTCGCGCACCGGCTGGAAATCCGGAGCGGTGTTGGCGAGGCAGATGAAAATGTAGCCTGCCACGCTCTCGCAATGCACCGGCTTCAGGTTGAAGCCCGATTTGTCGAAATCATCGCCCATGTGACGGGCGAAGGCGAGCTTGCCGTCGAGATCATAGGTCCACTGGTGATAGGGGCAGACGAGACGCACGGAGGAGCCGTGCTCCTTGGTGCAGACGCGCGAGCCGCGATGGCGACAGCTATTGTGGAAGGCGCGAATGACATTGTCGCGGCCGCGAACGATGACGACCGGATATTTGCCGATCTGGACGGTGAAATAGGCTCCCGCCTTCGGCAGTTCGCAATCATGGCCGATGAACAGCCAGTCGCGATAATAGATCATCTCCATGTCGAGCTGGAAATAATCCTCGTCGGTGTAGAACGGCTGCTCGAGGCTGAATCCCTCGCGGCGGTTCTTGAGCTGACGTAAAACGTTGCTGCGAATATCCATCTTCATGTCCTCGTGCACCGGGCTACCGCCTTCGAGAGAGAAGGCCGGCGGAAGCGAGACCGCTTCCTCTCCATCAGGAGAATTGTTCATGGGGTCATTTAATCACCTGCTATGACCGCCGCTTGGTTACAATGCGACATCGGCTTCGAAATTGGCGACAGGATGCAGCAAGGCGCAAGCGGCTCATCCCGGTCGATCGTATCGCCCGACTCTCCCGGCAATTATCGCCAGTTAAGACGCGGCGTAAAGGCCGGTTCCGCGAGGAGATCAGGTGCGGGATATCGATATTTGTCTTATTTGCGACATCTGACGGCGCTTGCCCTGTTCCTGAAAAAGCCCCGGCCGCTTCTTAACACCGCCTTAAGCATACCGTCCTATCTTCTTCACGATTGCAGGCCGACCGGAGAACGCGAACCATGGTCAAACTCCGTTATTTCGATGCGAAAGACCCGACCAGATTCCAGGAACGGCAGCCGATTGCCGCCCATTCCGAATTCTTGCGCACCGGCCGCATCCCCCGCGAGCGGCGGCACTGGCTGGCGGAGGAAAGGCGTTACCTCACCCATGACGAGGTCGCCGCAAAAACCGGCCGCAAGCTGCAGGTGGCCGGCGAGAAGACGCATCAGCACATCAACGGCTTTCACCACTCGATCCAGTTTCCGAAAATGATCTTCCACCGGACGCTGGAGGACAGCCCGCATCTCGGCTATTGCCACGTCACCGCCTCACGCACGAAGTTCGCTCATTATGAAGAGGTGAGCTGGGCCTTCTACATCTCCAATTTCTATTCCGATATCGGCGACAACGACAACTTCTTCGAACGCATCGATGTCGGCTATTCCAGGATGTATTTTGCCGTCGCGATGAAACCGGGCGAGGATTCCTCGGAAAAGATGAGCATCGACCGGTCGGTGCGCGGCAACGGGCTGCTCTTCCGCACCCATGATCCGCAGGCGGCGATCCGCAACATCCTGCTGCTTGGCGCCCGCAACGAACAACTGCGCGAAATCATCCGCCAACTCTAGGCGAACAAGGCGATTGATCGCGGGCGGCGGAAAGCCTAATGACTGCCGGAACCAGACACGGGCAGCATATGGCACGCATCATCGACATCAGGACGGATCGGCAGGCAGCGCTCGAAGCGGGCTCGGCCGCGCTGGCCGACGGCTTCGCCATCGCCATCCCGACGGAGACCGTTTATGGCCTCGCTGCCGACGCCACCAATCCGGCGGCGATCACCCGCATCTATGAGACCAAGGGACGGCCGCGCTTCAACCCGCTGATCTGCCATATGGCCGATCTTGAGATGGCTGAAGAGCATGCCGAATTCGACCCGGTCTCGCGGGCGCTCGCCATCGCCTTCTGGCCCGGGCCGCTGACGCTCGTGCTGCCGCTGAAGCCTGACAGCCCGATCCACTCGCTGGCGACCGCCGGGCTCGACAGCGTCGGCGTGCGTGTGCCGATGGGTTTCGCGGGTGCCTTGATCGGCGCTTTGGGACATCCGCTTGCCGCACCCAGCGCCAACACCTCGGGCGGGATCAGCGCGACGAGCGCCGCCCATGTCGAAGCCGATCTGGGGACGAAAATCCCGTTGATCCTCGACGCGGGTCCAAGTGCGGTCGGCGTCGAATCGACGATCGTCAAAGTAGAGGAAGGCCGGCTGAGGCTGCTGCGCCCCGGCGGGTTGGCGGCACGCGAGATCGAGCGCGTCGCAGGCCAGCGGCTGCTGCGGCCGAGGACGGCATCGGCGGCGATCGAGGCGCCTGGCATGCTCGCCTCGCATTACGCGCCGGGGGCGTCGGTGCGTCTCAACGCGACGGCGGCGGAACCCGGAGAAGCGCTGATCACCTTCGGCGGCCCTGCCGTCTCCGGCGCGGACGGCGCGCGAATCGTTCTCGATCTCAGCCCGCGCGGCGATCTTGCCGAGGCAGCGGCAAATCTTTTCGACTACATGAAGCGGGCCGACGCCAGCGGCGCGTCGAGCATCGCCTTTTCGCCCATTCCCGAAGAAGGGTTGGGCGAGGCCATCAACGACCGCCTGCAGCGGGCTGCCGCCCCCCGCGACTGAAGCCGAGAATGAGGATGGAGAATCGCCCGATGAGCAGTCCCAGCATTTCCACCGAACATCTCGACCGCTTCGCAGCCATCGTCGGCGGCAGACACGCGCTTCGCAGCGAAGCTGATCTTGCGCCGCATCTGGTCGAAAACCGAGGGCTCTATCACGGCTCCTCCCCTCTCCTGTTGAAGCCCGGTTCGGTCGAGGAAGTCTCCGCGATCATGAAGCTCGCGACCGAAACCGGAACGGCGATCGTGCCGCAGACCGGCAATACCGGTCTCGTCGGCGGCCAGACGCCGCGCGAGGGCAAGTGCGATATCATCCTCTCGCTCGAGCGCATGAACCGTATCCGTGATGTCGATCCGGTGGCGAACGTGCTGGTGGCCGATGGCGGCGCCATCCTGGCCGAAGTGCAGAAGGCGGCCGAGGCGCATGGGCGGCTCTTTCCGCTGTCGCTCGGCTCGGAGGGCTCCTGCCGCATCGGCGGCAACCTTTCGACCAATGCCGGCGGCACGGCCGTGCTTGCCTACGGCAATATGCGCCAGCTCTGCCTCGGCCTCGAAGTGGTGCTGCCGACCGGCGAGATCTGGGACGGGTTACGTCGCCTGAAGAAGGACAATACCGGCTACGACCTGCGCGACCTCTTCATCGGCGCCGAAGGCACGCTCGGCATCATCACCGGCGCTGTGCTGAAACTCTTCCCGCAGCCGCTCGGCCATCAGGTGGCATTTGCCGGCGTGAATTCGGTCGAAGATGCGCTTGCCCTTTTCAACCTTGCCTCAAGCCTCTGCGGCGCCTCGCTCACCGGTTTCGAACTGATGCCGCGTTTCGGCGTCGAGATCACCACCCGTCATATCGAGGGTGTGCGCGATCCCCTCAATGCGGCCTATCCCTGGTACGTGCTGATCGACATCTCGACCTCGGACTCGGCCGAGACCGCGGAGCGGATGATGAACGGCCTGTTGGAACAGGGTTTCGGGGCCGGGCTGGTGCTGGATGCCGCAATCGCCGCATCCGTGGCACAGCAGAAAGCCATCTGGCACATGCGCGAAAGCATGTCGGATGCTCAGAAGCCGGAAGGCGGGTCGATCAAGCACGATGTTTCGGTGCCGGTGTCGAAGATCCCGCATTTCATGGCCGAGGCGGAAGCGGCAGTGATGAAGGCAATGCCGGGCGCCCGCATCTGCGCCTTCGGCCATATGGGCGACGGCAATATCCATTACAATATTTCGCAGCCGGTCGGCGCCGACAAGGCGGCCTTCATCGCCCGCTGGCGCGAAATGAACCATATCGTGCATGGGCTGGTGCTTGCTCATGGCGGCTCGATCTCGGCCGAGCACGGGATCGGCCAGCTGAAGCGCGACGAACTGGCAGCGATCCGCCCGGCAATCGAGATCGAACTGATGCGCCGCATCAAGCGCGCCTTCGATCCGGCTGATATCATGAATCCGGGGAAGGTTGTCAGCCTCGATCCGCGAGGCTGACCGTCAGCGCCATCAGGCCTGCTGCGTGCCACCGCCGGTCAGGATCATCAGCGCCGGCGACTGCTGCGAGGTGTTCTGGACGTCGTACATAGCGGTGAAGCGTTTCAGCAGCTTGTCGACCTTTTTCGGATCCTGAAGATCCTCCAGCTTGACGAAGCGGTTGATGAGATCGGCCTGCTTGGCGACATCCATGCCTGAAATCTGCGACGGCAGGCTGTAGGCGGTCGTGATGACCTGGTAGAGCGCCTTATCGCCGAGGATCGAATAGATCGAGGTGATGCTCGAAGCCTTGCGGCTGAAGTAGAGCGCCAGGCGCACACCGTCGTTGGTTTCGCCCTCCTGGGTTTCCAGCGTCTGCTGCAGGTAGAGCTGCTGCGTGCGATCCTCGGCCGCCTTGTTCTGGACGGCGCCAATCTTGGCGCGGGTCAGATTGCCGTCCTTGTCGAAGTTGAAGGCGGCGACGATATCCTTGAAGCGCGCATCGGCCTTGTCGTTCAGATAGCTCTTCTTGTCGTCGGGGTCCGAGGTGAAGATCTTCTTCAGCGTGGCCTTGTCGTAATCCTTCGGGTCGAGATTGTTCGCCTTCAGCACCAGGTCGGTCAGCCGGCTGTCGTCGAGGAAATCGTCGAGCGACTTCACCTTCGCCATGCCCTTTGCGAAATAATCGACCTCGGCCGTCGCATCCTTGGCTGCCTTGTCCTTCACCGGACCGTCCTTCAGCAGCATGGTGACATGCGACTTGTAGTCGGTGGCGTATTTGGCCATGGTGGCGTCCGGAAGCGCCTGGAAGGGCGACGCCGCCTTGCCGTCGGGGCCGAAATTGAAGGCGCGAGCAAGGTTGGTGATGCGCTCGTCCTTGAGGGAGGCGATATAGCCGTTCGGGTCGTATGCGTCGCTCGTCAGGATCTTGCGCATCATCGAGCGCGATACCTCCTGATCGGTCAGGCCAAAGGCCTGCAGCGCCACATGAAAGAGATCCGGCAGATTGTCGTTGCTCTTGGTGAAGTCCGCCGCCGAATTGGTGCGCAGGAAATCGTTGACGCTCTTGATCTCGGAGAAATCGAGCAGACTGGTGCTGTCGGCCATCATGCTCTTGTAATTGTCCGCGACCTCGTCGATCGCCTCATCGCGCTCGTCGTCATAGCGCGCTGCATAATTGTCGTTGGTGGTCTGCGCCTGGGCGGCGGTCTGGACCGAGCTGACAACCGGAAGCGACCCGTCGGCGGCGAAGTTGAAATCGGCATTCAGATCGGCGTAGCCGGCTGCGGAAGCGGCCGCCGGATCGGTCAGGATGCTCCTCAGGTCGGCGTCCGAGATATTGGTCGGCAGGTTGTAGGTGCTCTTCAGGAAATTGGTGATGGCAGGATCGGCAATGAGATCATCGACGTTGGTAATCGTCGCCATCCGGGAGGAATAGTCATCCGTGCGTGCGGCGGCTGCAAATTTCGTGTTGCTGATCTGGGTGGCCGTCTGCGCCGCCATGCCATCCTCGAGCGAACCGTCCACCTGGAAGTTGAAGGCGGCGGCGACGTCGGCATAGGTGCCGGTGCCGCTCTGATCGGTGAGGATGGCACGAAGATCGACGTCACTGACCGTCGATGGGACGCCATAGGCGTTGCGGACGAAATTGTTCAACTTTTGGTCCGCCAGCAGCTGATCGACATTTGAGATGCCCGCGATCGTCGACTGGTAATAGACCGCAGCATTATCGGCCTTGCTGGCGGTGCTCGCGCTTTGTGCGGCACTCTGCGAAGCATAGAGGGTAGCGACCGACCCGTCCGTCTTGAAATTAAAGAGCTCGTGAACGTCGCTGTAGCCTTGAGCGCTGGCAGCCGCCGGATCGACGAGGAATGTCCTCAAGGTCGCATCGGAGACGCTGTCCGCGATCTGCATGCTGGTTCTGATATAGCTGACGGCAACGGGATCGGACATGATGTCGTCGACGTTGTTGACGCTGCCGATCATGCCGTTGAAGTGCGTTGCATTCGCCGCAGACTTGTCGGTGGTCGACTTGAGCTGCGTATCGGTCTGGATCAGCGAACCGTTGATCGAGCCATCGGCATTGAAGTTGAAGTCGGCATTGAGGCCGGCCTTCCCTTGGGCCGCAGCATAGGCCGAATCCGTCAAAATGCTCTTCAGCTCGGCATTGCTGAAGTTTACGCCGAGGCCGTAGGCATCCTTGATGTAGCGCGCCATCACGCCGTCAGCGAGCAGGTCGTCGACATTGGTGATGCTGCTCGATCGCGAGGTGAGGGTGTAATAATTGGTGGTGCTCGACGCCGCCGATGTCAGCTTGTTCGCCTGATCGATCGACTGCGCCCGCACCGTGTTCGAGGTCGAACCATCAGCATTGAAGTTGAAAGCGTTATAGACATTGGTAAAGCCCATCAGCTGGGCATAGCCGGGATCGGTCAGCACCGTCTTCAGCGCGGCCGCGGTGAAATCGGCGCCCATGCTGTAGGCCGTCTTGATATAGGAGGTCAGGCGGCTGTCGGCGACCAGATCGTCGACATTGGTGATCGTGCCGATCTTAGCTGTGTAATAGGCCTTGTTGTAGTCGGCCGCCGTCTTGCTGACGTAGACGACATCCGAACCGACCGAATTGTCGATGATGACGGACTGGGAGTTCAGCGTGTAGGTCTCGATGACCGAAGCCTTCTGAGCGGCGGTCTGGGCGGTGCCATTGACGGTGCCGTCGGCGTTGAAGCTGAACTGGGCGGCAAGCGCCTTGTACTTGTCGCCGCCTTGCGTGTTGACGAAGCTCGTGGGGTCGCTGAGATCGCTCGTCAGCACCTGCCGCAGAAAATCCGTCGACGCATAGGTCGGATCGATCTTGAAAGTCTTCAGCACATAGGTGCGCAGCCTTGTGTTGTTGACCAGATCGTCGACGGTCTGCACGGCGTCGATATTGTTGCTGTAATAGGTGCTCTCGGCGCTCGCCGCCTTGTCGGCATCGATGAAGGACTGCTTGTAGAGGCCGATGAGATCATCCTCCTGCGCATCCGTCTGCACGTCCTTTTCAGGCGCGTTGAAGTTGAAGGCGGCGGCAAATTCGCGGTAGCGCGTATCGGAGAGCTTGTTGGCGTAGCTGTTGGGGTCGGTGAGATCGCTCTCGAGAACCTTCTTCATGAAGGCCTTGGCGTAGGTCATGTCCTCAAGGCCGTAGGCCTTCATCGCATAGCTGTAGAGCTTGTAGTCGCCGAGGAAGTCGTCGACCGAGGTGACCTTGTTGATATTGTCCGCGTAGTACTGGGCATCCTTCTTGACCGTCGACTGCGCCGCAACCTTGTTGAGGCTCGACGTCATATCCTTCGACAGGATCGTGTAAGCGAGGGAAGCCGTGATCATAAAAAGCGCCCTTTTGGCAAAATCTCTAAAGAACGACGAACTGCAGGTGGCCCCATTTTGCCACGCAAAACTTACCCGAGGCTTACCCGAGGCTTGCATCATTTCAGCACAGCGCACCGTTCACCTTCCGGAAACCCTGCCGGATTCGGTTTTGATAACCATCGTAGGAGGCAAAGTTTTCTTAACCGCAATTTTTAAGCTGTACGGAAGGGCAGCCGCCTATTGTCGGCCATAGAGGACGAAAAGTCCCGAGGAGAAGACCGGAAACCGGCTCTCAGGTAAGACAAGGGTAGAATGAAATGATCAATCCCGTTATGAAGCCCGCCTGGGCTGGCACGACGCTGCGCCTCGATCCGTCCCGCTTTCCCCAGCAGGTCAGCTACGCCATCCATGATTGTTCGGATGACGTCAGTATCACGATAGACGAGCGCGGCGCGGTCCTGCGCAAGATCCTTCCCTCCAGCGGCCTGCCGCTGTCGATTGCCTTGCCGAAACGCGTCTTTCAGGGTGTCGCGGCCCGCGCCATAGACCACGGCGACGGCGAAGTGACGGTGACGCTCGAACTCCACCATGCGGACCCGGAACTCTGCATTCCACTGCTCGTCGCCCATGATCTCAGCGATATCGCCGCCGACTGGCGCAGCTGGTCGGAAGCCTTCCGCATTCCGATGCTGATGGTCGAGGCCGATGGTGTCGCGCGGCCGCTCGAAGACCATATCGGGAGCCTTCGCACCGGCGATCTCAAGCCGCGCCGCCGCCATTCCTACTTCGCCAATCGCCGTCCGCGCTTCCTTGTCCGCCGCACGACCGGCCGGCTGGGCGTTGCCATGAAGATCGAAGGCAAGGAAATCATCGCCCGCAACTGAGCGAAATCGCGACAGCGCCATTCGGCAATGCCGCTTTAGAACCATTTTGAAACCCGGCGCTCGCGCCGGGTTTATCGTTCCATTCAGGGAATGGCAAACAGCAGCGAGACGAAAAGGCCGAAGAAGATGATCAGGCCGACGCGGTTGTTCGACTTGAAGAGCGCCAGGCATTGGGCAGGATCATCGATATCGAGCCGGACGATCTGCCAGGCGAACATGCCGGCGGCACCGATGAGCGCCAAGAAAGCGATGAGATTGGCGTCGCCGAGAAGGAAAGCGGCAAACATCAGCACCAGCGTCAGCCCGTAAAGGCCGATCAGCCAAAGCCTCGTCCTGTCGCCGAAGAGCCGGGCTGTGGAGCGCACGCCGATCAGTTCGTCGTCCTCCTTGTCCTGATGGGCGTAGATCGTATCGTAACCGATCGTCCACGCGACGGAGGCGGCATAAAGCAGGATCGCTGCGAAGGAGAGGCCGCCGGATATGCCGGCCCACCCCATCAGCGCGCCCCAGGAAAAGGCAAGCCCCAGGTAGAATTGGGGCCAGTCGGTGAAGCGTTTGGCGAAGGGGTAAAGCGCCACGATCCCCAGCGAGAGAACGCCGAGAAAGACGGTCAGCCAGTTGAACTGCAGCAGCACGAAAAGGCCGACAAGCGCCTGGAGGCCGATGAAAATCTTTGCGTGGGCGCGTGTGACACGGCCGGAAGGGAGCGGGCGCGAACGCGTACGCGCCACTTCCATGTCGATCTCGTGGTCGACCAGATCGTTGTAGGTGCAGCCGGCGCCGCGCATGGCGACCGCGCCGATGAAATAGAGGAAGAGATGGGAGACCAGCAGGCTGCCGGAATACCGTCCCTCACCGATCGCCGCATTGGCGGCCAGCGTGGCCGACCAGAAGCACGGCCACATCAGGAGCTGCCAGCCGATGGGCCGATCCCAGCGCGCGAGCTGCGCATAAGGCCAAAGCCATGGCGGCAGGATCTTGTAGACCCAGTTATCGGAAGGTGCGTCGGAGACGCGATCGTTGAAATGACCGGTATCTTGCATACCGCTCATCTAGCGGCGGGCCGGCGATCCGGTCAAGAAGCGATCGCGGCGGCGCATCACTGGAGCGAGAAATTGAACCTGTAGGTCGCCGAGACGCCGATCAGAACCTGGTTCTTCGAACCCCGCTCCCGTACGAGACTGCTGTCGGCGGCAGGACCGGCAAGCCGCTTATATTCGAGGAAGGAACTTGCCGACAGGTTTTCCGTCGCCTTCCATGTCAAAGCCGCACCGGCGCCGTAGGATTGGATGCCCGATGACGGCTTGTAGGGATCAAGGCCGCTTGCCGCAGCCTGCTTGGCGTTGACGCCGTAATAGGCATCGTAATAGCCGCTGGTGGCGAATGTCGCGCGCGGGCCGCCTGACAGTTGCAGGTCGGGCGCAATATCGGTGAAGGCATCGACGGCGAGATCGGCAACGACGCCATCATGCGAGCGGATGCCCTGGCGGACTTCGGCGCGGGCGCGCAGGAAATCGGTCGGGTAGACTTCGACGAAGCCGCCGGCTTCCGCACCCCATTTGACTTTCTTCATGCCCTTCAACTCATGGCCGTCGCCTTCATCGCGCGAGGGCACGAATTTGCCGACGATGCCGGCGCGGAAAGTGCCGTTGTCCATGAGGGCGAGAGACGGATTGTCATTGCGCGAGGAAAAGCGCGGCGCCGAGCCTTGCCGGCCGGCCGAGATCAGCGGGCTGAACCTGAATTCGTAACGCGACGAGCCCTCGAACTTCGGCGCGGAGAAGCCGGTGACGCCGACGCTCAGATACCAGTCGCCGGACCAGAAATGCTGGTCGCTTTCCTGCGCGGCGGCCGAACCAAAGGATGAAAAGGCAATAAGCAACGAAATCGATACGACTGATCGATGAGACACGTCCGCACTCCAGAAAAACGCAAAACAAAGCCGCGGAGGGCGGCGGTGGCTACATTTATCGTGAGGTCGTTACGCCAGTGTTAACCACGGTGAAACAAGGGCGCTCATGAAAGGCGTGCCGTGTGGCCCCTCATCCGCCCTACGGGCACCGACCGGGGCGAGCCACGGCCTATGCCATCAGTTGTAGAATTCAGCAAAACCCTTCCGCAGTTCCTTATCTCTGATTCCACCGGCGGATGACCGGTTCGGTTAAATCGTGCTCATAACCGAGCACGCTGATACCAGCGGTATCCAGCACGAAATGCGCGCCGCCCTCCGGTGGCAGGCCGAGCCAGCGGGCGGCGAGCACGCGCAGGAAATGCGAGCTCGAAAAGATCAGGATATTATCGGCCGCCTGGCGAAGCGCATGGATGACGGTGTCTGCGCGGGCGCCGACATCGGCGGCCGTTTCGCCGTTCGGGCAGCCGTCGCGAAAGAGCTGCCAACCGGGGCGGTCCGCAAGGATCGCCTTCGTGGTGACACCTTCATAAGCGCCGTAATCCCATTCGGCGAGATCCTCCCGGATCACGGCCCCTGCCCCGAATCCCGCAAGCGTGCAGGTCTTGCGGGCACGCCCGGAGGGGCTCGACCAGACGGCGGAGACGGAAAGTCCCGCCAGACGGTCGGCAAGCTTGCGGGCGGCGGCCTCGCCGTTCGCCGTCAGCGGAATATCGCTTCGCCCGGTGTGGCGCCCGGAAAGGCTCCATTCGGTTTCGCCGTGCCGGACCAGGTGGATCTCGGGAAATGCACTGCTCATCGGAATGTCCTTTCGTCAGCGGCGGCGTCTCTCCCCGGATCAGAACGTCACCTTCTCCAGCGGTGAGCGCGCCGCCTCGAACTGCTTCAGCTTCGCTTCATTCCCAGCGATGTAACTGCGATTGTCGGGAACCGTGAACTGGTTCTTGGCGATCTGAATCTGCAGGATGAAGAGCTCATCCCAGCGAAAGCCCATTTCGGAACCGGCCAGATAGAATTCCCACATGCGGAAGAACTGCTCGTCGTAAAGGGCCACCGCTTCGGCCTTGCGCGCCACGAAACGCTCGCGCCAATGGCGCAGCGTATAGGCATAGTGCATCGGCAGGATTTCAACATCCCTGACCAGCAACCCCGCCTTTTCAAGCGGCGGCAGAACCTCGCCGACCGAGGGAATGTAGCCGCCAGGGAAGATATATTTCTCGATGAAGGCGTTGGTGGCAAAGCTCGGCTTCGGGCGGGCGATCGAATGCAGGACCATGACGCCGTTATCGTCGAGCAGGTCCCACACCTTGCGGAAGAAATTGCCGTAATTGCCGATGCCGACATGTTCGAACATGCCGACCGAGACGATGCGGTCGAACTTCCTGCCGGTCATGCTGCGGTAATCCTGCAGCTCGAAACGCACGCGGTCGGTAAGGCCGCGCTTTTCGGCGCGGGTGCGGGAGACCTTGAGCTGTTCTTCGCTGAGCGTAATGCCGGTGAAATCAGATCCCTCCGCCGCCTCCGCCAGATACATGCCCATGCCGCCCCAGCCGGAACCGATCTCCAGGATGCGCTGGTTGGGCTCGAGCAGAAGCTTGGCGGCGATATGGCGTTTCTTGGCAAGCTGCGCCTCGTCGAGGCCGATGCCCGGCGGCTCGAAATAGGCGCAGGAATATTGCCAGTCCTCGTCGAGAAACAGGTCGAAGAGCTTGGCAGACAGGTCGTAGTGATGGGCGACGTTGTGCTTGTTGCGGTTGACGGGCATGCGGCTCTTCAGCTGCTGCAAGGCAATGCGCCCGACGAGGAGCGCGGCCATCTTGAAATCGAAGATCTCGTTGGTGGTGTTCTGCTTCACCAGCGACAGGAAATCATAGATATTGCCCTGTTCGAGAATGAACCGGCCTTGCATGTACATTTCGCCGAGCTTCAGCGTCGGGTCACGCCGGATGGCATCCTCCGCCTCCTGATCGGCAACGCGAGCGACAACCGTTTCACCGGTACCGTCGCCGATCGTGTGGGTTTCGCCATTGGCAAGGGTGAGTTTCAAGGACCCCTTGCGGATGATTTGCTGGATAATCGCTAGAAATGCCGACGCCATGGACGCCTCGCAAATGTGACAGGATGGTCACATCAACTTAATAAGTCTCCTTCGCCTTACAAGCGCGGGATTTAGCACTCCGTAAAGAACGCTGCCAAACTGTTGCATTTTTGCCCAAAAGCCCGTTAAGCCCTTATTTTCGCTTCATGGCTTCGGCAAGTGCCACGCCGAAAGCGCCCTGGCTTTCCTGCTTCGGGGCGGCGGGCCGGCGCTCGTTCTGCGGTCGCGAACCAGTATTTCCGCGAGAATCACCACGCGGCTGAGACGCTGAAGAACCATCGTCTCGCCGCATGGAGAGACCGATGCGCTTGCGCTTGGCGTCGACCTCGACGACCCGCACCTTGACGACGTCGCCCGCCTTGACGACCTCATGCGGATCTTTGACGAAGCGGTCGGCAAGTTGGGACACGTGCACCAGGCCATCCTGGTGCACGCCGATATCGACGAAAGCGCCGAAGGCGGCGACGTTGGTCACCGTGCCTTCCAGCACCATGCCGGGCTTCAGGTCGGAAATTTCGTTGATGCCCTCGGCGAAAGTCGCCGTCTTGAAGCTCGGGCGCGGGTCACGACCGGGCTTTTCCAGTTCCGAGATGATGTCCCTCACCGTCGGCAGACCGAATTTCTCGTCGATGAACTGACGCGGATCGATCGATTTCAGCACGGCGCTGCCGCCCATCAGCGCCCTGAGATCGCGGCCGCAGGCAGCAACGATCTTCTTGGCGACGCCATAGGCTTCCGGATGGACCGAAGAGGAATCGAGCGGCTCCTTGCCGTTGGGGATGCGCAGGAAGCCGGCGCACTGCTCGAAGGTGCGGCCGCCGAGCCGGGCGACCTTCAGGAGATCGCGACGCGTCTCGAAACGGCCCTCGCTGTCGCGGTGGCGGACGATCGCATCTGCGATCGACGGACCGAGGCCGGAGACGCGCGATAGCAGCGGCGCTGACGCCGTGTTGAGATCGACACCGACGGCATTCACCGCATCTTCCACGACGGCATCGAGCGAACGCGACAGCTTCTGCTGGTCAACGTCGTGCTGATACTGGCCGACGCCGATCGATTTCGGCTCGATCTTGACGAGTTCGGCCAAGGGATCTTGCAGACGCCGCGCGATGGAGACGGCGCCGCGCAAGGACACGTCGAGATCGGGGAATTCGGCGGCTGCAGTCGCCGAGGCGGAATAGACCGAAGCGCCCGCTTCAGAAACGATGACCTTGGTCGGCTTCGGGGCCGGAAGCTCGGCCAGCATGTCGGCCACCAGCTTTTCCGTTTCGCGGCTGCCGGTGCCGTTGCCGATCGAGATCAGCTCGACATTGTGCTTGCGGATCAGTGATGCGAGTTCGATCTGGGCTCCGCGCACATCGTTCCTCGGCTGGAAGGGATAGACGGTCGATGTCGCAACCACCTTGCCGGTGCCGTCGACGACGGCGACCTTGACGCCGGTGCGGATGCCGGGATCAAGCCCCATCGTCGCGCGCGAGCCGGCGGGTGCCGCCAGCAGCAGATCCTTGAGATTGCGGGCGAAGACATGGATCGCCTCCTCTTCGGCCCTTTCGCGCAGTTCGCGCATCAGGTCGAGCGAGAGCGACATGGAGAGCTTCACGCGCCAGGTCCAGCTTGCGACTTCCATCAGCCAACGATCGCCGGGACGGCTCGTGCCGATCTCGTAGGCGGCAGCGATCATGCGTTCGACGGGCTTGTTCGGCGAAAGGGTCTCGGCATCCGCTTCGATCGTCAGCGTCAGCACTTCCTCGTTCCAGCCGCGCAGCATGGCGAGCGCGCGATGGCCGGGGGCGGTCGCCCAGCGTTCGGAATGGTCGAAATAATCGGAAAACTTCTCGCCCGCCGCCTGCTTGCCGTCGACGACCTTGGCCTTCAAAAGCGCGGCCTGACGCATATGGGCACGCAGTTTTCCGAGAAGGTCGGCGTT
The DNA here is from genome assembly GCF_047445895.1 of Rhizobium sp. BR 249. NCBI lineage: Bacteria > Pseudomonadati > Pseudomonadota > Alphaproteobacteria > Hyphomicrobiales > Rhizobiaceae > Rhizobium > Rhizobium sp. BR 249. Next base: position 139,230 of record NZ_JARWKX010000007.1, read on the forward strand.
TTCGGCAATGGCTTCGGCGATGATGTCACGCGCGCCTTCGAGCGCCGTCTTCACATCGGCCACATCAGCCGTGACGAAGCCCTCGGCGAGCACCGCCGGCTCTCGGCCGCGCTCGGCAAGGATCGCCTCGGCAAGCGGGCCAAGGCCGCGTTCCCGAGCGATCTCGGCGCGGGTGCGACGCTTCGGCTTATAGGGCAGATAGAGATCCTCGAGTTCGGCCTTGGTTGCGGCAGCAGCGACCTTGGCCATCAGCTCGTCGGTCATCTTGCCCTGGCCGGTGATCGATTCGACGATCGTGTCGCGCCGGGCTTCGAGCTCGCGCAGATAGACCAGCCGCTCGGCGAGATCGCGAAGCTGCGTGTCATCGAGCCCGCCCGTCACCTCCTTGCGGTAGCGGGCGATGAAAGGCACGGTAGCGCCTTCATCCAGCAACTCGATGGCGGCCTTGGCCTGATCGGGCCGGGCATTGATTTCGGCCGAGATACGGGCTGCGAGAAAGCGAAGATCAGCGGCCATGGGATTTCCTGTTCCGACGAAAGTTGCGGGACCATAGCGGCGAAAAACGGCAAGGCAATGCCCGACCGTGGTTTCCACAGCGGAAGTTGATGGATTGGGTGTCCCCGCCCCATCACCCGCTTCCGTTTTTGCGGTTGTGCAGATGCGGCATTCTTTGATAGCAGAAGCAACGTTTTTGGATCGCCCTGCCCGCGGGCGCAAGGAAAAGAGTGACATGCCAAACCTTCTTCTCGAACTCCGCTCCGAAGAGATTCCGGCCCGCATGCAGCGCAAGGCTGCCGGCGACCTGAAGAAGCTCGTCACCGATGCGCTTGTCGAAGCGGGTCTGTCCTATGAAGGCGCGCGCGAATATTGGACGCCGCGCCGGCTTGCGCTCGACATCCACGGCCTGACGGCGCGCTCGGCCGATGTGCGCGAGGAGCGCAAGGGACCGCGCACCGACGCCAACGAAAAGGCGATCGAGGGGTTCCTGCGCGGCGCTGGCCTTTCCTCGGTCGCCGAGGCGCAGGTGGTGAGCGATCCGAAGAAGGGCGATTTCTACGTCGCGGTCATCTCCAAGCCTGGCCGCGCGGCCGAAGAGATCATCGCCGAGGTGATGCCCGGCATCATCCGCGATTTTCCCTGGCCGAAATCCATGCGCTGGGGCAAGGCTTCCTCCAAGCCCGGCGCCTTGCGCTGGGTGCGGCCGCTGCAGTCGATCGTCTGCACCTTCGGCCCTGAGCATGAAGAGACGGTCGTCATTCCCTTCGAGATCGACGGCATCACCGCCTCCAACATCACCTACGGCCACCGCTTCCATGCGCCCGAGGCCATCACCGTCCGGCGCTTCGACGACTACGTCGCAAACCTCGAAAAGGCGAAGGTGATCCTCGACGCCGAGCGGCGCAAGGACATCATCCTGCACGACGCCCGCGACATCGCCTTTGCCAACGGGCTCGAACTGGTGGAGGACGAAGGCCTGCTGGAGGAAGTCTCCGGCCTCGTCGAATGGCCGCAGGTGCTGATGGGCAGCTTCGAAGAGGATTACCTCTCGATCCCATCAGAGATCATCCGCCTCACCATCAAAACCAACCAGAAGTGCTTCGTCACCCGCAGGCAGGGCGAGGAAACGCTGTCCAACAAGTTCATCCTCATCTCCAACATCCAGGCAACGGATGGCGGCAAGGAAATCATTCACGGCAACGGCAAGGTCGTGCGCGCCCGCCTTTCGGACGCGCTGCATTTCTGGAAGCGCGACCAGGGCAACCTGCCGGATCTCGAGACGCTGGAAGCTTCGGCCAAAAAAATCGGCCTCGACCTGAAGAAGCCGCTCGATCAGCGCATGGCCAAGCTCGACGCGCTCGATGTGACCTTCCATGCCAAGCTTGGCACGCAGGGCGCGCGCGTCGCCCGCATTCGGGCGCTGGCATCGGAGCTCGCTGATATCACCGGCGCGGACACGGCTCTCGTCGATCGTGCCGCCGTTCTGGCCAAAGCCGACCTGCGCACCGAAGCCGTGGGAGAATTCCCGGAACTGCAGGGGTTGATGGGTCGCAAATATGCGGTACTGCAGGGCGAGAATGCCTCCGTTGCCGCCGCCATCGAGGATCACTACAAGCCGCAAGGCCCATCGGACCGTGTGCCGGAGGACAAGGTGGCGATCACGGTCGCTCTTGCGGACAAGCTCGATACGCTGATCGGCTTCTGGGCGATCGATGAAAAGCCGACAGGCTCGAAAGATCCCTTCGCCCTGCGCCGCGCCGCGCTCGGTGTCGTCCGAATCCTGCTGGAGCGCAGGGTTCGCCTGCCGCTCCTGGCGACATCAAAGGACTCCGATCTCCTCTCCTTCTTCCACGACCGCCTCAAGGTCTATCTGCGCGATCAGGGCGCCCGTCACGATCTCATCGACGCCGTGCTGACGCCTGAAGCCGACGACCTCTTGATGGTGGCGCGCCGCGTCGAAGCGCTGACGGCCTTCATCACGTCTGAAGACGGCAAGAACCTGCTCGCCGGCACCAAGCGCGCCACCCAGTTGCTCGCCGCCGAGGAAAAGAAGGGCACCGTGATCGCCGACGGCGTTTCGGCAGCGCTCTTCAAGCTCGATGCCGAAAGAGAGCTGTTCGCCGCGATATCGAGCGCATCGAAGGATGCGGCGGATGCCGTCGCCGGAGAGGATTTCCGATCGGCAATGGCAGCGCTTTCCAAGCTGCGCGGCCCGGTCGACCGCTTCTTCGAAGACGTTCTCGTCAACGACGAGGACGCCGCGATCCGCGCCAACCGCCTCGCTATGCTGCGGCTGATCCGCGAAGCGACGGGAACGGTTGCTGATTTCTCGAAGATCTCGGGCTGAGTGAGAATGAGTACCATCGGCGGCCTGGCATTGCGGCCGCCGAGGCGCTATTCATCACGCATGCAAAACAGAATTCTCGTCAGTGCCTGTCTCATGGGTCAGGCCGTCCGGTATGACGGGCGAGCGAAGCCGTTGCTTCATCCGGCAATCGAGAGATGGCGGGCCGAAGGGCGGCTGGTGACGATCTGTCCGGAGATGTCGGCGGGCATGCAGGTGCCGCGACCGCCGGCGGAGATTGCAAACGGCGCGACCGGTAAGGACGTGCTGGCCGCCAGGGCGCGGGTCGTCGAGCTGACGGGCGCCGACGTGACGGAGGAGTTCCTGCGGGCGGCGGAAAACGCCGTGGCGCTCGCACGGCAAACCGGCTGCCGCTATGCGCTGCTCATCGACGGCAGCCCGTCCTGCGGGTCCGGATTCATCTATGACGGCACATTTTCCGGCCGCAAGCAGGCCGGCAACGGTGTGACGGCGGCGGCGCTGAAAGCGGCCGGCGTCGAGGTGTTTTCCGATCGGGAGATCGAGCGACTGATCGACCGTATCGCGCAATAGGCCTTCAAATGACACGGCCGCCGGAAAAACCGACGGCCGCTAAGATTTGGGTACTGAAAACTCTGATTGTCAGCGCCGTTTAAGCGGCACGGCGACCTTGATTGACGACCGAGGCAACGTTTTCACCACTGACGCGGAAGCCGCGGATGAGGCCGATCAGCTCGTCGGTATCGCTGGCCAGCGTTTCGGCCGATGCCGTGGTCTCCTCGGCCATGGCCGCGTTCTGTTGGGTGGCGGCGTCTAGCTGGTTCACCGACGACGAGATCGAGCGCAGCGTCGTGTCCTGTTCGGAGGCGCTGTGGGCGATCTTGGCGACGATCTCGTTGGCGGCCTTGATCTGGTCGGAGATGCGCTTCAAGGCTTCGCCCGCCTCGCCGACCAGGCGGACGCCGTGATCCACCTGGGTGGAGGAGCGGGCGATCTGGTCCTTGATTTCCTTGGCCGCGGCGGCGGAACGCTGGGCGAGTTCGCGCACTTCCTGGGCGACGACCGCAAAACCCTTGCCGGATTCGCCGGCGCGGGCCGCCTCGACGCCGGCATTCAGCGCAAGCAGGTTGGTCTGGAAGGCGATTTCGTCGATGACGCCGATGATCTTTGATATCTCCGAGGACGATTTCTCGATGCCGCTCATCGCCTCGATCGCCTGGCCGACGATCGCGTCGCTGTGGGTTGCCTCGGTACTGACGGAATGGACGCGCTTGCTCGCCTCGTGAGCGCCATCGGCCGTCTGGCGGACGGCGACGGTGAGTTCGTCGAGCGCAGCCGAGGCTTCCTCAAGGCTCGCGGCCTGGCGCTCGGTGCGCTGCGACAGCTCATTGGAGGCGCGGCGGATCTCTTCCTTGCTGGTGCCGATATCGCTGCCCTTGGCGCTGACCTTGGCCATCGCTGCTTCGAGATGCGACAGCGCCTCGTTGAAGTTGTCGCGAAGGGCGGCATATTTCTGGCCGAGATCGGCGCAGCGGACGGTAAGATCGCCGCGGGCGATCATCTCCAGCGCCTGGCCGATCGTCGCCACCACGCGGGCCTGGAGCGCTGTCTCGTCCTGCTGCTGACGCTGATTGTTTTCACGCTCGTTTTCCAGAGCCAACTGCTGGGCCGCTTCGCGATCCGACATCGCATGGCGCTCCCTGATCTTTTCCTGCAGCGACTGCGTCGCCTTCGCCATCATGCCGACTTCGTTGTTCATGCCGGTATGCGGGATAGCGATGGAAACGTCCTCTTGGGAGACGGCCTTCAAGGCGGCATGAACGTTGTTGAGAGGTCCCGATATGCCGCGGATGACGACGTAGGCGGCCGCCATGGCGAGGAAGAACAGAATGATGCTGCCGGAGAGAGCGGTCAGGATCGTGCTGTTCACCTGCGCATCGAGATCATCCATGTAGACGCCGGTGACGACGACGACCTTCCAGGGCTCGAAAGCCTGGCCATAGGCGGTCTTGCGGTAATCGCCGGCCGGCTGTCCCGGTTTGCTGGTGGAATAAAATTCGACGAGACCGCCGCCCTGCTGTCCGAGCTTGACCAGCTCTTCGCGATAGAGCTTGCCCTTGCTGTCCGGCTGCCCCTTCAGGTTTTGCCCAACCTTCGAGGCATCGTAGTGGAACAACATCTGGACGTCGTAGCTATAGCCGAAGAAATAACCGTCCGGATCGTATTTCATCCCGTTGACGGTGGTGTAGGCCTGCTTCTGGGCATCCTCGAGCGTCATTTCGCCGGCGGTTACCTTGGCCTGGTAGAGTTTGAGAACGGAAACCGCCGACTGAACCTCGGCGCGGAGCATGTCGTAACGCTCCTTGTAAATCGCATCGACCGAGGAGCGGATCTGCAGGGAGGTGGCGATCGCAAACGCCGCCATCAAGCCGACGACCAGCAATATGAGCTGCTTCGATATCTTCAAATTCTTCATGTTGCCTCGCAACGGGAAAGGGAAGGTACATTCCGGCGCGGTCTTCTACCGCCTGTGCGAGCGCGCCGAACGGGACGACGCCTCTACCGCTGCTGAAACAACATGCTGCGACCGGCGAGTAACAATTGATGCGTACTTTATAAAAAAGCTTTAACTTTATTAAACTCGACGTGAGTTTCCCTAAAAATCAAGGGATGCCGTTACCTGGCATGGCGTGTGATTGCGCATCACTTCTTTTGGATGTCGGAGCGTCTGGAACATCAAAGCAGGAATGCACCCCCGCTTCTCTTCGAGGGTGCATCCGGTCCACCGTGGTGGAACCCCAACGATCGAAACCTTGATCGGGCAGGGGCAGGGAACTTTTGTTTGCGCGGGAAAGCCGCTTCAAACGTCCTTAGAAACGCAGGTTGAATTCGGAGACGTCGAGAGACTTCGGCTGTTGCGCCATGCCGGCCGACACGGGCTTCGCATCGCCGCCGATCACCGCCGCGGTCTTCGCGGTCATGTCGATTCCGTCGGCAGACGGAGCGGAAGGCTCGGCCGCAGCCAAGGCTTCAGGGGTTGCCTTGCTGACGAAGAGGACGGGCGAACCGCCCATCCAGCCTTCGGTGCGATAGATCTTCTTCTCGCCGCCGACATCACGGATCTCGCTTGCCTGCACCGCACCGGGCTTCAGCTCCGGCACCGTGTAATCCTTCTTGGTCACGTCGGCCTGGAGCGGCGGGCAATTGGCGCAGGATTCGGTGAGGATGCTGCCGTCAGCACGCGGGGGGGCCGCGCCGATCACCTCTATCGAGGATGCCATCGCCGAGCCTGCCATCAGCAGGATTGCCGCACCGAGGAAAATCTGACGCATCAAGGCTACTCCGTCTCACAATAGGAGCAGAATAACGCAGCTTTGTTTCCATCCCGTCAGGGGAAAAGGTAAAAGTTTAAAGAAGATGGCGGTTTATGCGATATCCGAAGCCGTTTCGCGCTCGATCGCGCGCCAGCCGATGTCGCGCCGGCAGAAGCCGTTTTCCCACCGAACCCTGTCGAGCAGGGCGTAGGCGCGGTCCTTCGCCTCGGCAACCGTGCCGCCTGACGCCGTGACGTTGAGCACGCGGCCACCGGTCGCGACCAGCACGCCGTCCTTCAGACCCGTGCCGGCATGAAACACCTTCTCGCGCTCGCCCGCCTCGGGCAGGGATTGGATCGGGGTGTTTTTCTCATAGGCGCCGGGATAACCCTTGGAGGCCATGACCACCGTCAGGGCCGGATCGTCGCTCCATTCGGCGGTGGCCTGATCGAGCGTACCGTTGGCAGTGGCAAGCAGCAGCGGCAGGAGATCGCTCTGCAGCCGCATCATCATCACCTGGCATTCGGGATCGCCGAAGCGGACATTGTATTCGATGAGTTCCGGCCCCTTCTTGGTGATCATCAGCCCGGCAAAAAAGACGCCGGAGAAGGGATGACCGCTCTCCGCCATGCCGCGGATCGTCGGCTCGATGATCTCCTTCATCGTGCGCTCGACCATTTCGGCCGTCATGACGGGCGCCGGCGAATAGGCGCCCATGCCGCCGGTATTGACGCCGGTATCGCCCTCGCCCACCCGCTTGTGATCCTGGGCGGTTGCGAGCGGCAGCGCATTTTTTCCGTCGCAGAGGCAGAAGAAGCTCGCCTCTTCGCCATCGAGATAGGCTTCGACGACGACTTCGGCGCCGGCCGCGCCAAAGGCGCCCTCGAAGCAGTCGTCGACGGCATCGAGCGCCTCATCCAGCGTCATCGCGACCGTCACGCCCTTGCCGGCGGCAAGACCGTCGGCCTTGACGACGATCGGCGCGCCCTGGGCACGAATATAGGCTTTCGCCTTCGGCGCGTTGTTGAAGCGCTGATAGGCGCCCGTGGGAATGCCGTAGCGGGCGCAGATATCCTTGGTGAAGCCCTTGGAACCCTCGAGCTGGGCGGCGCCGGCCGAGGGACCGAAGACCGAAAGGCCATCGGCGCGCAGCCGGTCGGCGAGGCCGGCGACGAGCGGCGCCTCGGGGCCGACGACGACGAAATCGATCGCCTTCTCCCGGCAGAAGGCGGCGACAGCTTCGTGATCCTCGATGTTCAGAGGCGCAAGCACGGCATGTTCGGCAATGCCGGGATTGCCGGGGGCGGCATAGAATTCGCTCATCAACGGCGATTGCCCCAGCTTCCAGGCGAGCGCATGCTCGCGCCCGCCCGATCCGATCAACAGAACCTTCATGCGCCACCCTTTCCTTTTGCCTCTGGCGGTTAAGGGCCAAGGCCCGAAAGGTCAAGCGGGAAAGCTTACCAGCCTCCGCCTCCACCACCGCCGCCCCCTCCGCCGGACGAACCGCCACCGGAAAAACCGGAGGATGAGCTCGATGGCGGCGGCGAGGGAATCGTCGAGGCAATGGTCGAGGCCATCGAGGAGGAAAAGCCGCCGACACGATCGGAAAAGCTGTCGCCATCAAAATTGCCGGAGTACCAGGACGGCGCATAGGCCGCGGCCGCACCGGCAGCAGCTGCCGCAAGCCAGGTTTCGAAGGTGCGCGACCAGGGCTTTTCGACACCGAGCGCCACCGCATAGGGCAGCAGTATCTCGAAATGCTGCGGCGACATGGCAGGTGCGCCCGCCATGTTCATGCGGTCCTTCTCGGCCAGCGTCAGATATTGGCGCAGCCCGTCAATGCCGTCCATCATCCTGGCGCCGAGCGGGGTCGGCGCGCCCATGATGAAGAAATAAAGGATGTTGAGCAGCACGATGCCGCCGACGGCAAACAGCATCGGCGTTTCGTGCAGTTCCACCAGCGAGGAGGCGAGCGCGAGAACCATGGCCGCCAGGATGCTGATGCCGACGAAAACGCCGATCGCTGCGGCGATGACCGCCATGATCTTGCCGAACAGCGACGCGCCATGATGCAGCGACTTGACCAGGCCGGCGGCGAAGACGGCGACAAAGACCGAGATGGCGATCGGGATCAGCATCAGCGCGATCGTGTCCGGCTCCAGCGAGCCATAAACGAACAGCACCACCAGGGCGGCAGCGCTCAGCGCGATGCCGCCGGTGGTATAGCCGAGGTTCGAATTGTAATATTTGCCGCGATGTTCCTTCTCGATCGCCGAGCGGAAGTTCTGGCCGACGGATTTCACCCGCTCGCCATTCGCCTTGTCGATCCTCAGCGTCGCGCCCGCGCCACCGGCGACCTTCAGCAATTCGGCTTCGCCGGCCTGGAATTTCTCCTGGCCGAGCGGCTTGCCGGTGCCGCGGATGATGATCGAATCCTTGAGGTCGTCGAGCTTGACGTAACCGCGGACGGCAAGATTGAGCGCGCTTGATGCAAGCGCCGTCCATCCTCCACGGGAGAAGCCCTTATTGTCGATGTAGTTGACCAGCGCCGGCGAGATGCCGTCGGGCGCGTCCCAGCGCGGTACGACGACGCCACGGGCAGGATCGCGACCGACCTTCAGCCATGATCGGAGATAATAGGCGAAAACCAGGATCAGGCCGCCGAAACCGATGAAATAGTTGCGGTTGTCCTTCAGCCACCAGGAGCTTTCCATGTCCGCGCTCGGCGAATCGATCGAACCTTTCGGCATGCGGATCGCGAAGGTCAGGCCCTCATTGGCATCAAGCGGCGCGGTCGTGGAAAATACAAGGCCGGCGCCTGTTTCGCTGACACGGGCATTCTTCTCGGTCGCATCCTGCGGGCCAGTGAAGAAGGTCGTCTCGGTGGCAGCGACACCCGGCGGCAGCTTCACCGTGGCCATGGCAGAGCGGATCGGGAAGATCCAGCCGTTGCCGGTGACATTCCAATAGAGTTCATCGTGATCGTCGAAATAGCGGATCTGTCGGTTGGTCCGGTAGGTGAAGACATAGCGGTGGCGGCCCGGCGTCACCGTCACGTCGGCCGAGCCGGCATAGATGCGGATGCCGCCTGTAATCGACTCGGTATGCCAAGGCTCGTTTTCACCGTCGCGCTCGACCGACACCACGTCGAAATCGACGCTGCGGCGGCGGCCTCCGGCATCGGTGAAATAGAGCGGGAAGTCACGGAAGATGCCGTGATTGATCCGGTTGCCCTCGGCATTGACAGTGATGGTTTCCGCCACCGTCATCGCGCCGCTCTTTTCGAGCGTAATGTCGGAGGCGAAACTGTCGATGACCTCGGCGGCGAAGGCCGCCGGTGCGGCGAGCATCAGGAGCAGCGCCAGGCAAAATCCGAAAAACCGACGCTCCATCCCTGTCTCCCGCCGGCAGCCTTGGCCGCGCCTTGCCTCAATTCTTGTCGCGATATGCCACGCCGAGGGCGGCGAGTGTCCGCCAATAGGCGGGGAAGGTCTTGCCGACGCAATCGGGATCGAGAATCGTGATGCCCTCGATCTTGAGGCCGGCGAGCGCAAAGCTCATGGCGATGCGGTGATCGGCAAAGGTATCGATCTCGGCCGGCAGCGTCTGACCAGCGAGAGCGGGGTCGGAATGAACGATCAGATCGTCACCCTCCTCGACGGCCAGGCCTTCCCGGATGTTGTTGAGCCCCGTGGAAAGGGCGCGGATGCGGTCGCATTCCTTGACGCGCAGATTGGCGATCCCGACGAAGCGGACCGGCGTTTCGTTGAAGGCGGCAAGCACAGCGATCGTCGGAACGGCATCCTGCATCTGCGAGCCATCGATTTCAGCCGGCAGATGCGGAAATTTGGCGATGGTTTCGTAAGCCTTTGCGTCCGGCTGGGTGAAGGCCTCATTCGGCACGCCGAGATCGATCTTGCCGCCGCTCAGCACTTCGGCCGCCCAGAGATAAGTCGCGGCGGATGCATCCGGCTCGATGACGAAATCGGCGGCGTGGTAGCCGGTCGGCTCGACGCGCCAGGTGACGGGACTGGTCTTTTCGACCCTGGCGCCGAAGGCCTTCATCGCCGCCGTGGTGAGATCGATATAGCCGAGCGCGCCGATATCCTCGCCGACGAGTTCGATGTCGACCGGGCGATCGCCGCCGGCCGCCATCATCAGCAGCGCCGAAACATATTGGCTGGACAGCCCGCCATCGATCAGGATTCGGTCGGCCTCAAAGCGGCCGGTGCCTCTGACAGTGACCGGCGGGCAGCCTGTCTCGGCTGTTACGTCGATGCCGAGCGTGCGCATCGCCTCGACCAGCGGGCCGATCGGGCGCTTGCGCATATGTTCATCGCCGTCGACGACGACGGTGCCGTCGACCAGGGCGGCGGCCGCCGTCAGGAAGCGTGTCGCCGTGCCCGCATTGCCGAGGAAGAGCGGTGCTTTCGGAGGCTGGAGCTTGCCGCTGCCGGTGACGACGAAGGTGGTGTCGTCGGGCTCGTCGATCGCAACACCCATCGCACGCAGCGCATCGGCCATATAACGCGTATCGTCGCTCTTCAGCGCGCCGGTCAGCCGGCTCGTGCCCTTGGCAAGGCCGGCGAGCAGCAAAGCGCGATTGGTGATCGACTTGGAACCCGGCGGCATGGCGCGGCCCGAAAGCGGCCCGCCCGGCGGAATGATCGTGAGTTTGGCTATGCGTGTCATGCTGTTCTTCCGTCCATGGGCGAGCCTAAAAACGCGTCGCAATCTGCCCTTGCTCTTAACCGCTTTCTTGCAAAGGCAAAATGCCGGATCGTCAGAATTTCACGCTGGGGACGGCGCGATCGGCCTCGTTGGTGATTTCGAAATAGTCCCGCTTGGCAAAACCGAACTGGCCTGCGACGAGATTGGAAGGGAAGCTCTCGACCTTGACGTTCAGGTCGCGCGCAGCGCCATTGTAATAACGCCGCGCCATCTGCAGTTCGCCTTCCATGGTTTCGAGCGAAGCCTGGAGTTCGGCGAAGTTCTGGTTCGCCTTGAGGTCCGGGTAGGCCTCGGCAAGCGCAATGACCCGGCCGAGCGCCTGGCCAAGCAGGCCCTCCGCCTGCGCCCTGCCCGCGACATCGCCCGATGGCAAGGCCTGCGCCTTGTTGCGGAGCGAAACGACCTCTTCCAGCGTCGACTTTTCGTGGGCGGCGTAGCCCTTGACCGTCTCGATCAGGTTCGGGATCAGATCGGCGCGCCGCTTCAGCTGGACATCGATACCCGACCAGGCTTCCTCCGCCATCTGCCGGGAGCGAACCAGGCCGTTGTAGATGAAGACGATGTAAAACGCGATGACCGCGATAATAGCGAGTATCACATACATGCAGATAAGCTCCCCGATTTGATGATCGCACGTTAGTGATTCCGCAGGCCAAAGTCATCTTGGCGCAGCCGTTCTTCGGTCGATTTCGATGAGACTCTTTATGTCGCCGTCCCTTTAAGAACTGCTCCGCCAATCCGGAGCATAGGTCTCCATCTTTTCGCTTTCTCGCCACAGATTGAAGCGCTCGGTCCAGCGTTGTTCGAGGTTAAGGGCAACTGCGAAAGGAAGGTAGTGTTCATAGCATTCCACCGACATTGCCGGACCTTCGATTTCTCCGAGGAAATAGCGATTCAAAATGAGAATGTTATTGTGAATCTTCCGCTGCTTCGGCGTGAGCAAGCGCAGCATCGCCAGAACAGTCACAATGCCGGCGATATCCAATAAAATCGCCATCAGATATGGCCACTGTTCGCTGATAATCTCAGTCGTACCGATATAGTAAAGTGCAAAACTCAACATGGCCGGAAAACCCACAAGCAGAGCCATTGCCTGCTTGAATTGCTCGAAGCTGCCAGCTGCTCCGGGAAACCGCTCCGGGTGGCGGAACATCGTCACAGCCACGAAAACAATCAATAATACCCCGCAGATAGCTCCGGAAAAGATCAAGAGGCCCGAGAAATACGCGACAGCAACGCCAAGAGCCAGAATGCTGGTTGCAGTCGCAAGCCGTGCTCGATCTACGCCGCCTCTGGCTTTCCAATATTCCTCAGCGACCAACTGGCGTAAGTGAGGTTCGAAACCATACAGGGCATTTACGACCGTCCGCCGGTCATTGACAGGCCGCTCCCCTTCAATTCGGCCAAAAACCGAACGCGTCACCGCTGGAAGACCATACCATCTGGCGCGCTCCACCTTGCCTTTCTTGCGCACCTGCCTGGCAGACAAATCCGAAGCTTCGCATTCCTCGCCAAGGCTGGAAAGGCGAAGCAATCTCTTCATTGCGAGATGACAGGCAGACGCCATGAAGGCTGGCTTTGCGGCATCCGGCTTCCAGTTCGAAAACAGATAGGCCGCCAAAGCAGGCGATGTGCTCTCGCTCTTCTTGCTATCGACAGCAATTAAAGGTGCGGGCAATCGCCAGCCCTGCCCCAATCGAGTGAGGACAAACAGACCAGCGATAAGCGGCCCCAAAATGCTTATGAATGGGAGAAAGTGATCGGAGAGCCACCACTGTACCCGCTCGCCGCTCGTTATGGTCAAAAAGGTCCCTACGGGATATTCGATCTCGATGTCGGGTAGGACCCTATCCCCTTTACCTGCTGGAATAGACACCAAGATCTCATTCGATGCGCTCCGCATGATATCATAGGCCACCTCCTGACCCTGTTGCGAAGGCCGTACCGTTCCGCCCGGCGGCAGCTTCAGAGTAAGCGTTTTCTTGGCACCCTGGCCATGGACGCGGCCCATATAGGCCGGCAGGAAGAGAACCTCGCGATCACTTTCGTGACGAACCAAGCGGCCGAGCCAATAAGCGATCTGGATCTTTGTAACACCCGTCGGCAGGTCTGAAGAGCAGCCTTTGCAGTGCTCATTTCCGATATAGATCGAGTGGCCCGGCACATTGTTTTCTTTGAAATAATATTCGTCTTGCCCATCACGCCCGGCTGCGGCCAGTTCGAAATCTCGCCAGTGAACACCACCTGACACATCCTTGAAACGTTCAGGGATATCAACGTAAACGCCGCCGTAATTTCGCGCCTTTTTGACCAAGATATCGAAGTTTTCCAACACAAAGGCAGTGCCATCGGTATAGACTTCGATCGTACTGTTTGCCGACTGGACCGTGAACTCCTGGTCGAAATTGCTGCACGAAGTCAGAACAGCCAGCATGACGCATAAGATCGGCCATGACAAAAGGCGCAACATCCCGGGGCCGGCATTCTCATATGAAAATTTAAAGTAAAGAAAACCGCTCTTCAAAAGAGATACCAAAGCCATAACTGATCGCAGCACCCGACAAGACTATGTGGGTGCGGTTTGTGCAATACAAAAGATGCGTAGCGCCGGAAGCGACCGAATTTTTCGAGACGGCTCTTACGCCGCCACGCTCTTCAGATTGACGGCGCCAGCATCGGTCAGCAGCAAGCTGTCGCGGTCGGTGCGATCAAAACGATGACGCCGAGCGCAACATCCATCGATAATCCCCTGCAACGAAGTAATGTTTGCGCAAAGACTACGCAGGATACCCGGCTGTCGTCAAACACCGATATGCGCGAGAATTCGGTCCGCCGTCCGCTCCGGCGAAAGGTCCGTCGTATCGATTTCGACTGTGTGTTCGACCAGTCCGCGTAACAGTCTATAGTTTGCCCGGAGTTGTTGCAGCTTCGCCGTATCCGTCAGCTTGAGCGCCTCGGATCGGCCGGGAGAGATGAGGCGCCTGGCATTCTCCTCCGGCGCGCAATCGAGGAGAACCGCGACCAGATCCGCGCCTCTGGCCGCAGCCAGATCGAGATACCAGGAGAACATCGCGCTATCATGCTCGTCATCCGAAAGAGCATCGGTAAAGACGAAACTTTCAGCCGGATCGGCGTGTACGGCATGGTCGAAAACCGCTCGCCGAATCTGCCCGCGCAGTGATCCATGCAGAGGGTTGCTGCGGGCGAAAAGGGCTTCGGCTGGATTAAGCAGCGTGTGATTATCGATGAGCCGCGCGTCGAGCCTTTTTGCCAGCAAACGGCCGACGGTCAGTTTCCCAGTGCCTGGCCAGCCGTTGATATGGACAATACGGCTGGCAAGTTTTTGCGTCATGCCGCCTCGTTCGAGAGGTTCACGCCCCCGGCGTCGGTCAGCAGGAAAGCTTCGCCGCAGGCTTTGGCGAGCGTGCGCACGCGCAGGATGTAGCTCTGGCGCTCAGTAACCGAGATCACGCCGCGGGCATCGAGCAGGTTGAAGACGTGGCTTGCCTTGATGCACTGGTCATAGGCGGGGAAGACGCATTTGTGCAGGCGCTGGTTGGCGTTGTCGCCGGGGGCGCCGGCGTCGAGCAGCGCCCGGCATTCCTTCTCGGCATCGACGAAGTGGCGATGCAGCATCTCTGTGTTGGCGAATTCGAAATTGTGGCGCGAATATTCCTGCTCGGCCTGCAGAAAGACGTCGCCGTAGCTGATCTTCTCATCGCCCTCGCGGCCGTTGAAATTCAGGTCGTAGACATTGTCGACGCCCTGGACATACATGGCGAGGCGTTCGAGACCATAGGTCAGTTCGCCCGCGACCGGCGAGCATTCGATGCCGCAGACCTGCTGGAAATAGGTGAACTGCGACACTTCCATGCCGTCGCACCAGCATTCCCAGCCGAGGCCCCATGCGCCGAGCGTCGGGCTTTCCCAATCGTCCTCGACGAAACGGATGTCGTGCAGCAGCGGATCGAGACCGATCGCAGCCAGCGAGCCGAGATAGAGCTCCTGCAGGTTAGGCGGATTGGGCTTCAGGATGACCTGGTACTGGTAATAATGCTGCAGCCGGTTCGGGTTTTCGCCATAGCGGCCATCCGACGGGCGGCGGGAGGGCTGGACGTAAGCGGCCTTCCAGGGCTTGGGGCCGAGGGCGCGCAAAGTCGTGGCCGGGTGGAAGGTGCCCGCGCCGACTTCCATGTCGTAGGGCTGCAGCACCGCGCAACCCTTGTCCGCCCAGTAGCTATGCAGGGTCAGGATCAGCGCCTGGAAAGAGCGCTTCGGGTTCATATGGTCGGGGAGAGCTGACATGGGATGGCACCGCTGGCTTGGGAATTATCGGCGCGACAGGTGCCATGGAGGGCGGCAGGGGTCAAGGGTTTTGCGGCGGGCGGGAGATTCAAGACCCCTCCCCAACCCCTCCCCACAAGGGGGAGGGACTAATCCGGAGCGCCCGCCTCGCTCCTCCCGAAACGTCGAATATCTGGAAAGGGGTTCGGCAGGTTAAGCCCCTCCCCCTTGTGGGGAGGGGTTGGGGAGGGGTCTTGGATGCATTTTAATTCGTGCTCTTGATTTTATTCCTCCTCCCGCTTCAGCCGGTATTCCCCTGTCGCCGGGTCCTTGACCAGCGTGCCGACCGCGCCGGTCTGGCGCTCCTTTTCAGCGCGGCGCGATTTTTCGGCGAGCCTGCGGGCGTCGGAGACGAAGCGGCGGTAGAGCCACCAGGCTGAGAAGACCAGGATCAGGATGGTGATAAGTTGCGGCATGCCCCTCTCTTGCTCCTCTCAAAGCCCGAACCGGCTCCACAATGCTCTCTCTTCCGCCGCTTCGACAAGCCCCGTCGCGAGACCCGATGCGGCGCCGTCGAGCGAGACCGGCGAGATGCCGGGAATACGGCGGCCGAACAGGCCGCGGCCGGCGGTGACGAGTTGCAGCTTCGCCTTCTGGCCGTAGCGCCGCTTCAATTCCTGGCGCATGTCGCCGAGGCCATCGATGAGGCCGAGTTCCAGGCCGCGCGTGCCGCTCCAGAACAGGCCGGAGAAGACAGTCGCATCGTCCCTCAGCTTGCCGGCACGACGCTCGCGCACCATCGATATGAAGACCTGGTGGATTTCGAGCTGCAGGCTCTTCAGATACTCGATGTCCTTTTCCTTCTCCGGCTGGAAAGGATCGAGGATCACCTTGTTTTCGCCGGCCGTATAGACGCGGCGCTCGACGCCGATCTTCTTCAGGAGTTCCGGAAAGCCGAAACCGCCGGAAACGACGCCGATCGAGCCGACGATGGAGGTGGCGTCGGCGATGATCTCGTCGCCGGCAAGCGCGATCATGTAGCCGCCGGACGCGGCGACATCCTCGACGAAGACCAGAACCTTCTTCTGCTTCTCACGGGCAAGCTCACGGATGCGGGTGAAGATCAGGCGGGACTGGACGGGCGAGCCGCCCGGCGAATTGACCGATATGGCGACCGCCGGCGAGTCCTTCATGGCGAAGGCCTTTTCCAGAACCGGCGCGACGTTGGCGAGATTGAGGGTCGGCCGGAACTGGCCGCCGCCGCTCATGATGGCGCCCTGCAATCTGACGACCGGAATGACGACGCCGTCCTTGCGGAACCGTTTCGGCAGCAGCTTTCTCAAGAATCCGGCCATTTCTCACCCTTCGCTTCAGGTCGCACCATCGCTGTCGCGCGATCGCCATCCATGTATGCGCTGGAACGACAAACGCAATGGCCGCGTTCCTGAAACCTCAAGATGATTTTCTTGTTGCGAATGACTTGCATTATCATTCTAATCCGTCATAGTGCGCTGACAGTAAAACAGGTGGAAATCGCATGGACGCCCTTAATCCGAATGTAACAAGCGGCTGGCGGCACGAACGCGGAGAGGCGTCGCTGTCGGATGTCTACCGCACCGTCGGAACCGGGCGTCACAGCTCGAGATGGAGAAGGGCTGCGGCCTTCGCCGGCCCCGGCTATATGGTCGCCGTCGGCTACATGGACCCCGGCAACTGGGCGACCTCGCTCGCCGGCGGCTCGAAATTCGGCTATACGCTGCTCACCGTCGCGCTGCTTTCCAACCTGATGGCGATCGTGCTGCAATCGCTTTGCGCGCGCCTTGCGATCGCCTCCGGCCGCGATCTCGCGCAGGCCTGCCGCGACGCCTTTCCGAAATATGTCTCGGTGCCGCTCTGGGCATTCGCGGAAATCGCCATCATTGCCACCGATATCGCCGAAGTGATCGGCACGGCGATCGGCCTCAACCTGCTCTTCGGCATCCCGCTGGAACTCGGCGTCCTCATCACCGCGCTCGACGTTTTCCTGATCCTCTTCCTGCAGAAGCTCGGATTCCGCTGGGTGGAGGCCTTCATCATCGCGCTGCTCGGCGTCATCGCGCTCTGCTTCGGCGTGCAGATCTTCCTTGCCGATCCGCAATGGGGCGCCGTCATCACCGGTTTCTTCCCGACAACCGAAATCGTCACCAATCCGGAGATGCTCTATCTGGCGCTCGGCATTCTCGGCGCGACCGTCATGCCGCACAATCTCTACCTTCATTCCGGCATCGTGCAGACGCGGGCCTACGGCCATACGGTGCCCGAAAAGAAGGAAGCGCTGACCTATGCGACGATCGACTCGACCGTCGCGCTCTGCTTTGCGCTGCTGATCAACGCCTCGATCCTGATCCTTGCCGCCGCCGCTTTCAATGCGCACGGCAGGACCGATGTCGTCGAGCTCGGCAATGCCTATTCGCTGCTTTCGCCGCTGCTGGGTCTGGCGATCGCGCCGACGCTCTTCGGCATCGCGCTGCTCTGCTGCGGCCTCAACTCGACGGTGACGGCAACGCTTGCCGGCCAGATCGTCATGGAGGGCTTCCTCAAGATCAGGCTGAAACCGTGGATGCGCCGCCTGATCACCCGCGCCATCGCCATCGTGCCGGCGGCGATCGTCACCATCTGGTATGGCGACAAGGGCACGGCGGAGCTTTTGATCCTCACCCAGGTGGTGCTCAGCCTGCAGCTTTCCTTCGCCGTCTTCCCGCTGGTCATGTTCACCGCCAACCGTGCCAAGATGGGCGAACTCGTGGCGCCACGCTGGTTGAGCGGCATCGCCTATCTGATCGCGGTCGTCATCGCCGGCCTGAACGTCAAGCTGCTTCTCGACTTCGTCACCGGCTAAAGCCTGGCATAGGCCGCCCGGCCATTGTTGAAATCATCGACGAGAGGGGAGAACTTGTGGCTCCCCTCTTCGTGCATGATGAGGGCCGCGCGCAGCGACAGCCGCGCCCGCGAACCCTTGATCGCCGTCACCAGGATACGGACGGCATTCTCACCGGGGCGCGGATGGATTGATGTAATCTCGATGCCGCCGAAGCGCCGGCCGCAGGCATCGATGATCTCGGCGATCGATTGGGGCCTCGCGATCAGCGACAATTGCCCTCCCGGGATCATGATGGCGCCCGCCGTGCGGATCCAGCTTTCGAACAGGCCGTCGGTCATCGCATGGGCTTCGGCCTTCAGCGCATCCGGCGTGCGCCGGTCGCCGGCATCGTTGAAGGGCGGGTTCATGATGACGTGGTGGAAGCTCTCGTCGATGAGGCCGGCATCGTTGCGCGCCTTGGCGGTCAGCGTCACATCGGCTTCGATGACGCTGACGCGGCCGGCGACATGAGCGTTTTCGGGCAGGAGGATGCTGCGACGGGCATAATCGGCCATCTCGGCCGAGCGCTCGAACAGCACCACTTGCGCGTTGGCAAGGCGCGAGGCGACGGCAAGGCCGGCTGCACCTGCGCCGGCGCCGAGATCGGCAACCCGGACCGGGCGATCGTCGGCGACGAGGGCGGCCAGCAGCATCGCATCCATGCCGGAGCGATGCCCCCTGCCCTTCGGCTGCACCAGATGGAAGGCGCCGCGATGGAAGGCATCGATGGTTTCGGCAGGCTTCCCGGTCATTACGCTCACTTCTTCTCGCGCAGTTCGCCGCCGAGACCGGCGTCGATCAGGATGCGGCGCGCCTGATCGGCCATCTCCTCGTCCACCAGGAGGCGGCGCGGCAGCATGCCGAGCGAGCCTTCGAGCACGCTCATGCCCTGATCGGCGATGAAGCAGTGAATTCCCGCATCCTTCATCAAGCTCTCGGCAAAAGAGAGAAGAACAGCGTCGTTGGCGCGGATAAGTTCATGCATTTGCCGTCGTTTTCCTTCCAATTTCGCCCAGCGCGACAATTCACCCCTTGCCGCGCCCATCGCCCCTTTCTATTGTCAGCCGTAATGAATGAACAGGAGTCCGGGTCGTTGGGCGTGGTCATACCGCTTGAAGAAAGCAAAAACAAACTGGCATCCATAAAGCCATTGGTCGATCTCACCAAGGCCGACATGGAGCGGGTGAACCAGCTCATTCTATCCAAGGCCGGCTCCGACGTGCAGATGATCCCGGAGGTCGCCAACCATCTGATCTCATCAGGCGGCAAGCGGCTGCGGCCGATGCTGACGCTGGCTAGCGCCTCGCTGTTCGATTACAAGGGCGAAAATCACGTCAAACTCGCCACATCGGTCGAATTCATGCACACGGCGACGCTGCTGCATGACGACGTCGTCGATGAAAGCGACCTTCGCCGCGGCAAATCGACGGCGCGCATGATCTGGGGCAACCAGGCTAGCGTGCTGGTCGGCGACTTCCTGCTCGGCCAGGCCTTCCGCATGATGGTCGATGTCGGCTCGCTCGATGCCCTCGACGTTCTGTCCTCTGCGGCTTGCGTGATCGCCGAAGGCGAGGTGCTGCAGCTCTCCGTCGCCAAGAACATGGAGACGACCGAGGATGATTACCTCGCCGTCATCCGCGCCAAGACCGCCGCACTCTTTGCCGCCGCCGCGGAAGTCGGGCCGATCGTCGCCGAGGCCGGCAAATCCGGCCGCAACGCACTGAAATCCTATGGCATGAATCTCGGCCTCGCCTTTCAGCTCGTCGACGACGCGCTTGATTACGGCGGCAAGGCAGCCGATCTCGGCAAGAATGTCGGCGACGATTTCCGCGAGGGTAAGATCACCCTGCCGGTCATTCTCGCCTATCGCCGCGGCACCGAGGACGAGCGCGCCTTCTGGCGCGATGCGATCGAAGCCGGCAACAGCACCGACGCCAACCTGGAAAAGGCACTGGGGCTGATCACCAAATACGGCACGCTCAGCGATACGATCGGCCGGGCCGTTCATTACGGCACGATCGCGCGGGACGCGCTCGCACCGCTTCCCGACACGGTATGGAAATCCGCCCTGATGGAAGTGATCGATTTCTGCATCGAGCGCGTCAACTGATCAAACGTCCTCGATCGAAGTCTGATTTTCTTGCGGCGCCGCTTCAAAAAAGCCATCCTGTTATGAATCAGTGATCGCAACTGATTTTGCGACCGGCGCCTTGGCCGGGACGCTCTCGAAGAAAGGTTTCCTAATGCGGCAGAGACTGGCCATCCGTCTTCTTACGAGCGCAGCGCTGGCGGCGGTTCTTTCGCTCGGCGGTGTCGGCGGCGTGAGTGCCGAGGATGCGGCCAAGGTGGGCGATGCCGCCAAGGCCGAAAGCTTCGATGCCGACAGCGTCACCACCTTTTCCGGCGCCTTCCTTGCCGCGCGCACGGCCGATGTCGATCACGATTACGAAACGGCGATCGAACTCTATAAGAAGGCGCTGCAGATCGAGCCCGGCAATCCGGAGATTCGCCAGCGGCTGATGATTTCGCTGCTGCTCAACGGCGACATCAAGGATGGCGTCACTTATGCCAACGACCTGAAAGGCGATCCATCCGTCGAGCGCATAACAACGATCGTGCGCGGCATGGATGCCGTGCGCCGCGGCGACTACAAGACCGCCGAGGCGATCCTGAAATATAAGGGTCCGAACGATCTCGACCGGATGATGAACGACCTTCTGCTCGCCTGGGCCCGCGTCGGCGCCGGCCGCGGCAAGGACGCGCTCGCCATGGTCGAGAAGATGAAGGGGCCGGACTGGTTCCGCATCTTCCAGAACTACAATGCCGGTGCGATCGCCATCGTCGCCGGCGACGTGAAATCCGCCCGCCAGCATCTGAACGATGCCGTGCTCGACAAGGAAGGCGGCGCAACGGCGCCCGACACCTTCATGCGTGCTGTCATGGCGCTTGCCCGCCTGGAAGCCGCGCAGGGCAACAAGCAGAAGGCGCTCGACGCCGTTTCCGTCGGCGACAACCTGCTGCCGAACTATGCGCCGCTGAACGCGCTGCGCGACAGCATCGAGAAGGGCGAGAAGCAGGAACAGCAGGTCAAGACGGCCGAAGAAGGGGCTGCCGGCGTGCTCTTCTCCGTCGGTGGCGCGCTGAACCGCGACGGCGCCGAGGACATCGTCTCGCTCTATCTGCAGACGGCCAATGCGCTCGATCCGAACAGCGCCGATACGCTGGTGCTGCTCGGCGGCATCGCCGAAAAGCAGAACCAGATGGACCGCGCCATCGCGCTCTACAAGAAAGTGCCGGAGAATTCGCCGATGCGGCGCATCTCCGAGCTGCAGCTCGGCCTTGCCCTTGCCCAGGGCGGCAAGGTGGACGAGGCGCGCAAGCATCTGCAGGCGCTGATCGCCTCCGACCCGAAGGACATCCGCAGCTACCTCGCCTATGGCAGCGTTCTCTCCGACGCCAAGGACTACGAGGCGATGGCTGCCAACTACGACAAGGCCGTCGAAATGATCGGCCCCTTCCCCGGCCGCCCCAATTGGAGCGTCTTCTTCCAGCGCGGCATCGCCTATGAGCGGCTGAAGAAGTGGGATCAGGCGGAACCGAATTTCCGCAAGGCGTTGGAACTCAACCCCGATCAGCCGCAGGTGCTGAACTATCTCGGCTATTCCTGGATCGACATGAACAGGAACCTCGACGAAGGTCTCGGCATGATCAAGAAGGCCGTCGACCTCCGCCCTGACGACGGCTACATCATCGATTCGCTCGGCTGGGCCTATTTCCGCCTCAACCGCTTCGACGATGCCGTCGACGAATTGGAGCGGGCGGCGCAGATCAAGGCCGGCGACCCGACGATCAACGACCATCTCGGTGATGCCTACTGGCGTGTCGGGCGCAAGCTCGAGGCCGCCTACCAGTGGAACCGGGCGCTGAGCTCCGAGCCTGAAGCCGCCGAGATCCCCAAGATCAAGGACAAGATCGCCAACGGCCTGCCTCCCGTCAGCGACGATGCCAAGGCGGCCGACAAGAAGCAGCCGGACCCGGCGCCCGTCACCCCGCCGCCGGTCGACAAGAAATCCTGACGGACCCGACGCATGCCTGAGGAAGGCTTGGCCGACGCTTTCGGCGTCACCGAAGAGGCGCGCGCGAAGATCAACCTGGCCCTGCATGTGACGGGCCAGCGGCCGGACGGCTATCACCTGCTCGATATGCTGGTGACATTCGCGGATTGCGGCGACCGGCTGGGTTTCCTGCCTGCGCAGGCCGATGCCTTCACCCTGTCGGGCCGTTTCGGCGAAACGCTTGCCGGCGACGGCGGCGCCAACCTGGTACTCAGAGCGCGCGATCTCCTGCGCGAAGCGGTCGGCGCCCTTGCCTTCCCCGTCCACATCCACCTGCAAAAGAACCTGCCAATCGCTTCCGGCATCGGCGGCGGCTCGGCCGATGCGGCTGCGACGCTGCGCGGGCTGATGCGCCTCTGGGGCACGAGGCTGCCGGTCGAGACGCTTGCCGCGCTGGCGCTGAAGCTCGGCGCCGATGTGCCGATGTGCCTTGAGAGCCGGCCGCTGATTGCCCGCGGCATCGGCGAGGATATCGAGCCCATACCCGATCTGCCAGCCTTTGCCATGGTGCTTGCCAATCCGCTGAAAGGCGTCTCGACGCCCGAGGTTTTCCAGCGGCTGACAACGAAGAACAATCCGGCCCTGAAACTCACGCGAACCGCCGGCTGGCTCGCGGCAATTGCCGATGCCCGCAACGACCTGGAGCCGCCGGCGCGCGAACTCGTGCCTGAAATCGCCGAAATCTCGGCGATGCTGCAAGCCCGCGGCGCACTCATGGCCCGGATGTCCGGCTCGGGCGCCACCTGTTTCGGGATCTTTGCAACCATGGCCGAGGCGAAGGACGCGGCGGCGGGTCTTCACAGCGAGCGGCCCGACTGGTATTTCCAGGCGACGGAAACGATCCCGGGAGGCGCGTGATGGCAGGTCTGGACGAAAAGCGGCCCTTTATCGCGGTCGGCATCGCGGTTCTCACCGTCTCGGATACGCGCACGCCGGAGACCGACAAGTCGGGTGATACGCTGGCAGCGCGAATCGCCGAGGCGGGCCATAGGCTTGTCGACCGGGCGATCGTGCCTGACGACCGGGAAAAGATCGCCGCAAAGGTCAACGCCTGGACCGAGCGTGACGAGATCGACGTCGTCATCACCACGGGAGGCACCGGCTTTACCGGCCGCGACGTGACGCCCGAGGCGCTGGAGCCGCTGTTCGAAAAGCGCATGGACGGTTTTTCGGCCGTCTTCCACCGCATCTCCTATGAGAAGATCGGCACGGCGACGATCCAGTCGCGGGCGACGGCGGGTGTTGCCAACTCCACCTTCATCTTCGCGCTGCCGGGTTCGCCCGGCGCCTGCCGCGATGCCTGGGACGGCATCCTGAAAGCTCAGCTCGACTATCGCAACATGCCGTGCAATTTCGTCGAGATCATGCCGCGCCTGGATGAACACCTGAAACGCGGCGCGGCGAAATAGAAGGCTCTATGTTGCAAGGCCCGGCAAGGTGGGCATCGTTTCCCAGCTGTCACCCGACAGCAGAATGCAGCTTATGCCGTGAACATCCGTTACGACGAGCGTCCAGGTACCGCTTTCGGCGGCATAGACCTCGAGAACGGCGTTCTGGTTGACCAGCCCGACCGCTGTCAGTTTTTCAGCAAAATTCCTGTCGAGGAAACTGACGACATCGGATCGGCCTGCGCAACTGAGCATCGTCTGCGATGCTGCCGGATGCGGATGCGCGATCATCGATATCGGCACTATGACGGCCAGCAGGCCGTAAATCATACCGCGTACCACGACGCACCTCCTTTCGCCGGGACCCCGGCAGAAGAGGAGATTTCCGCTGACCTGTTCTGCCGTCCACCGGCATTCCATGGCCATCCGTTACGAAGCGAGGCGCTTCGGCGGCGCCATGGCGAAATTATAGCGCGAAATCGTATTGGGCGCCATCTTTACGCGACGTCTATCGCGCTGCGCGGGCGACCCAGGAAGGAATCAATTCGCTCACGAGCTTGCGCGGCTTCTGACCCTTGACGAAGTCGGCAAGTGGCATGCCGCTTCTGGCGGCGGCGAGCGCATGGTTCTTCGGCATCAATAAACCAAGTTCCAGTGGCGGCCGGGCGCGCGCGACGCGCTGGAAGAACGGGCGTCGATAACCACGTGAGGCGGTAAAGCGGGCCGGCGTCTTGTTCAGCGCCACATACTCGGCGATCTCATCGATCCAGCCGGCCTGCGGCCTTGCCCCCGGCTCGACGAAGAGCAGCCATTCACCGCGGGCCGAGCGAACGATGTCCTTGATATCCCATTGTGAATGGAAACGGCAACCGGCCGCATCCGCCACCCGTGAAGTGCCGTCGCGCGAACCATGGTCGAGCACGATCACATCGCTGACGAGCCCTTCCACCGCGCCTGCCACGAGCACCGATAAAGTCTGCGCCAGTTCGGATTCCTGATCCTGGCATTCGAGAACAACAGTCAACATCGACTATTCATAATGCGCCGCACAATTTTTTTCCAGCACCCTTTTCCGCATTTTGTTCTTGCATTGTTCTCGTTTTGACGATAGGAATTTAATCATCAAAACGGGCGGAGGCAATGGCTCTTCCGCCGCGGGAGAATCCGATGAGAGAGCAGTCCCTGGCAGGGCAGGCCGCATTCGCGCCTGCCAATACGGCAGATATTGCCGATGCGATGATCGTTTCCTCCGGCCTCAGGATCGAGGTCGATCGCCGGCGCGGCCGTGGCGCGGGCTTGAACCCGACAGGGCGGTTCGAGGCGCTGCAGCGGGAGACCTTCGACGACGGCTGGCAGACGCTGGAAGAACTGCCTCCTTTCAAGACGGACGTGCAGGTCGAAAAACCCCGCACGGCCATCACCCGCAATGAATCGCCCGATATTTCCTTCGATCGCTCGATCAATCCCTATCGCGGCTGCGAGCACGGCTGCATCTATTGCTTCGCCCGGCCGACCCACGCCTATATGGGGCTCTCCGCGGGGCTCGACTTCGAGACGAAGCTCTTTGCCAAGCCGGATGCGGCAAAGCTGCTGGAGCGGGAACTCGCCAAGCCGGGCTACAAGGTGCGGGTGATCGCGATCGGCACCAATACCGACCCCTATCAGCCGATCGAGAAAGAATGGCGCATCATGCGCGGCATCCTCGAAGTCCTGAACAAGGCGAACCATCCGGTGTCGATCGTCACCAAATCGGCAATGATCCTGCGCGACCTCGACATTCTACAGGAGATGGCGGCTAAGAACCTGGTGCGCGTCGGCATCTCGGTGACGACGCTCGACCGCAAGCTCGCCCGGGCAATGGAGCCGCGCGCCGCCACGCCGCCGCGGCGCCTGGAGACGATCCATGCGCTTGCCGAAGCCGGTATCCAGACGGCTGTCATGGCCGCCCCGCTCATCCCGGCGCTGAACGATCACGAATTGGAGCGCATCCTCGAATCGGCGAAAGCGGCCGGCGCTGCCGAGGCGAGCTACGTCATCCTCAGGCTCCCTCTGGAAGTCAGCCCGCTCTTCCGCGACTGGCTGCTGCAGCATTATCCCGATCGTTACCGGCATGTGATGTCGCTGGTGCGTTCGATGCGCGGCGGCAAGGATTACGATGCCGAATTCGGCAAACGCATGAAGGGCGCCGGCCCTTATGCCTGGCAGATCGCGCGCCGCTTCGAAATGGCGGCGAGACGCTTCGAACTGACGCGGCGCAGCGTGCCGTTGCGCGACGATCTGTTCGTGCCGCCTGATGGCAGCGGGGTACAATTGTCGCTGCTCTGATTTTTCAGGCTTGCGCATCGGCTTCTCGATAAAACCGCCCTGTTTTCGAGCCCGAGCGCAATTCCCGCGGATGGCCCTGACCGCCACCATCCGCCGGACCGTCCCCGGCCGCCGCCCTGATCCGGGGACTTGCGGGAAATCGGGTTGGCGTGCGAGGTTCAGCCGCATGAAACGTCGCACGCCACCCGATTCTCCCCTGCTTTTCGACACGGTCCCGCTCGTGCCGGATTTCAAGCTCGAGCTCAAAGCCCGCAAGGCCGGCCACTGGCCGGTCGCCGGAGCCGACGAGGCAGGCCGCGGGCCGCTGGCCGGGCCTGTTGTGGCCGCTGCCGTCATCCTCGATCCCAAGCGCATCCCTGAAGGTCTCAACGATTCCAAGCAGCTTTCCGCGCAGCGGCGCGAGGAACTGTTCGTGCAGATCCTTGCGACGGCGACCGTCTCCATCGCCTCCTCCAGCTCGACACGCATCGATGAGACGGACATTCGCAAGGCGAGCCTCGACGCCATGCGCCGCGCCATCTGCAGCCTCGCCATTCCGGCAAGCTACGTGCTGACGGATGGGCTCGACGTGCCGCCCGGCCTCGACTGCCCGGGACAGGCCGTGGTCAAGGGCGACGCCCGCTCGGTCTCTATCGCCGCCGCCTCGATCGTCGCCAAGGTGACGCGCGACCGGATGATGGCGCGGGCGCATGCCGTGTTTCCCGACTACGGTTTTGCCGCGCATGCGGGCTACGGCACCGCGCAGCATCGCGCCGGCATCGAGAAACACGGCCCCTGCTCCCTGCACCGGATGAGTTTTAGGCCATTGCGGAAAGTCGAGGGCGGTCCTGAGATGGACGAGCTGATCTCGGAATAAGTCGTCAAGAAAAGATCGGCATATCCCACCTTTAAATTGGCGATCAGCCCCTCATCCGCCTGCCGGCACCTTCTCCCCGCATGCGGGCCGAAGGTGCCGGTGCAGGCGGATGGGGCAGCTCGGCGGATCAAGGCGCCGCACGCGGCCGAGTAAAGGACAAACTCTTCCACAAAGACAAAAGGCCGGGACATGCCCGGCCTTTCCTTCATTCCATTCAATACCGCTCAGTTGAGCCGGGTCTTGACCTGGCCGACGGCGTTGCCGAAGAGTTCGGACTGGACCTTGCCGTCCGCCTGCTTGGCAAGCACCGTTTCGGCGGCTGCGATCGCCAGATCGACTGCGGCGGAACGGACCGCCTTCATCGCATCGGCTTCGGCCTGCTTGATCTTCTGCTCGGAAAGCGCCGTGCGGTTGGCGACGAATTCTTCCGTCTTCTTCTTCGCTTCGGCAGTCAGCATTTCGGCTTCGCGCTCGGCGGCGGCAACGATGTGGGCCGCTTCGGCTTCCGCTTCCTTGCGCTTGCGCTGGTATTCGGCAAGCAGATGCTGGGCTTCCTCGCGCAGACGCTTGGCTTCCGCCAACTCATTGCGAATCTGATCGGCGCGGTCGTCGAGCGACCGTGCCATCATGCCCGGAACCTTCAGATAAACGACCAGGGCCAGGAACAGGACGAGGCCGACGAAGGCGAAGAAAGTCGCGTCAAAGTGAAATTCCATCGATCAAGCCTCCTTCTTGGCGGCCGCGACGGCGGCGGCGACATCTGCCTTGGCGGCGGTGCCACCAATCAGCTGTTCGACGACGGCAGCCGCCGTTTCCTCGGCAATGGTGCCGACGTCGGCGAAAGCCTTCGCCTTGATCTCGGCGATACGGGCTTCGGCAGCCTTGATCTTTTCCGACAGGCTGGCTTCGACAGTACGGCGATCCTCGTCGGCCTTGGCCTTGGCGGCGTCGCGCGCGGCAGCGCCGATCGCATTCGACTTGGCGCGGGCAGCGGCCAGTTCGCCTTCATAGGTCTCGACGGCAGCATCGGCTTCCGCCTTCAGGCGGCCTGCTTCTTCCAGATCCTGGGAGATGCGCGTGTGGCGCTGATCGAGGATGGCCCCGATGCGCGGCGCGATGACCTTTTGCATAAGGAGGTAGAAGACGCCGAACGTGATCACCAGCCAAAGCAGCTGGGATGCGTAGGTCGTCGAATCAAAGGGCGGGAACGGGCCGCGGGCGTGTTCGCCTTCGGCAACGCCGGTCTCGGTATGGACCTCGCCTGCGGCCGGAGCGGCATGCGCATCCGTGCCGGTCGCTGCCGCCGGTGCTTCTTCAGCGTAAGCCGGGGTCACAAAAAACATGCTCACCTCCAGGTGGACTGCAAATGCAAAGGATCACGGCTTGCGGTCAGCAGGCCGTGATCCATCTATTCGCCGATATCAGACGGCGAAGAGGAGGAGGAGAGCAACGAGCAGCGAGAAGATGCCCAGAGCTTCCGTAACGGCGAAGCCGAATACCAGACGGCCGAACTGGCTGTCAGCGGCAGACGGATTGCGCAGTGCGCCGGACAGGTAGTTGCCGAAGATGTTGCCGAGGCCGAGAGCCGTACCGGCCATACCAAAGCAAGCCAGGCCTGCACCGATGTACTTTGCTGCTTCCGCTTCCATGTTGAACTCCTTTGAAATGGTTGTTGCGGCGAATGACTGACGCCCTGGAGACGTCGATGTCGTTATCCTTAGTGCCCGCCCGGGTGGATTGCGTCGTTGAGGTACATGCAAGTCAGCACCGCAAAGACGTAAGCCTGAAGGAAGGCGACGAGGAACTCGAGACCGGTCAGGGCGACGGTCATGATGAGGGGAAGAACGGCTCCGCCGACGCCGACTGTACCGAGAGCTCCAAGCGAGACTACGAAGCCTGCGAACACCTTCAGCGTAATGTGACCGGCGAGCATGTTTGCGAAGAGACGAACGGAGAGCGATATCGGGCGGGACAGGAAAGAAATGATTTCGATCGCGACGACCAGCGGCAGCAGAATGCCCGGCACGCCCGAGGGCACGAAGACATTCAGGAAGTGGAAGCCGTGCTTATAGAAACCGTAGACGAGAACCGTGCCGATCACGAGGATTGCCAGCGCGAAGGTGACGATGATCTGGCTGGTGATCGTGAAGAAATAGGGGAACATGCCGAGCAGGTTCGCCGTCAGGACGAACATGAAGAGCGAGAAGACCAGCGGGAAGAACTTCATTCCCTGCTTGCCCGCGCCTTCCTTCAGCATGCCGGCGATGAATTCATAGGACATTTCCGCGACCGACTGCGAACGACCCGGCACGATGGCCCGATTCGAGGTCGAGAAATACAGGAAGCCGGCGGCGACAGCTGCCGAAGCGGCCATGAAGAGGGATGCGTTGGTGAACGAGAAATCAATTCCGCCGATTTCGATCGGCACAATCTTCTGGATCAGGAACTGATGAGTCGGATCGTTAGACACCGCAGGTTCTCTCTTTTTGGCCCGCAGGACGCGGGATCATTGCACTGGACCGGGAACCGGTCCTTATTTCTTGCCGTCCTCGCGGTCCAGGGGGTGAGACACCTTTCCCGCAGAACGCAACACGTTCAGAACGCCGGCACAGAATCCGAGAAGCAGAAGAACAATCAAACCCCAAGGCGCCGTGCCGACAAAACGGTCGAGGACATAGCCAAGCAAGGCACCGACGACGATGGCGGAAATGAACTCGCTGGAAAGCTTCATCGCCTGGGCATAACCTTTACGGCTTTCCTCGGCGTTGGCTTCCCTGGCCCTGTCCTCTCCTGCCTCGACACGCTTGGTCGCGAGTTCCGCTCCCAGTTGCGCACGGCGCTTTTCAAGACTTTCCTCGCGGTCGTCCGCCATGGATCTCTCCTCGCCTGCCCGTCGCCCGCACTCCCGCTACCCCGGTCATTCGGACTCTGGACGCGAAGGTTGAGAACCTTCCGGCCCGTTCTGAAGTCGCGCGCAACATAGTTTTAGGGATTAGTATAGTCAAGGCGTAGACAGCTTCTGTCCAGCCAGAAAATAATTCCGTCGAATCAAGATGTTAAGTCGATTTCCGATCGAACGTGCAAATTCGATTGAAAGAATCCGCTTTTCCCGGCCGAAAAACGGCTTGGCCAGGCGGTTTTTCTCAGCTCCAGCCGCCGCCATAGGTGCGATAGAAGACGTGGAGACCGATGCGGCCGACCTTTTCCATGGTCTTTGCCCATTTCGGGCGAACGTAAACGGCGTGGTAGTGCGTCGCCGAGCCCACCTGCGGCAGCCAGATCTTGCCTGCCGTCACCGCCATCGCCACATCGCGGGCGACCCGCCAGTGATATTCCGAATTCACCCGGTCCTTGATGCTGTCGCAGGCGAAAGAAAACTGGCAGCGGTTGCGCCAGTCCTCGTTCTGATAGACGACGCCGCAGATCGTTTTGGGATAGGCGGGGTTGCGAACACGGTTGAGGATCACCTGGGCGACCGCCGCCTGCCCTTT
Organism: Rhizobium sp. BR 249; assembly: GCF_047445895.1. NCBI lineage: Bacteria > Pseudomonadati > Pseudomonadota > Alphaproteobacteria > Hyphomicrobiales > Rhizobiaceae > Rhizobium > Rhizobium sp. BR 249. The sequence goes on from NZ_JARWKX010000007.1 coordinate 169,457, forward strand.
GACCGATTCGCCGCGAGCCTCGAAATAGATGCCGGAGGCAAGGCACTGCTGCTCGCGGGCGGAAAAGACGTCCGGCGACAGCACGCTTGCCGCCCAGGCGTGATCGCGCGGGCCGATCTCCGGCACGAAGCGGCCACTGTCCCGTTCGGTCAGGATCGAATCGAAGGGCGACTGCCGGGAATAGTCCGGCGCTGCCGGCGCATAGGCGGTGGCGAGCACATCGGCCTTACTGCTGGTCACGAGGCTTGCGAGCATCGCCGGCACGCCCCTATCGGTCACAACAGGCTGCTTCTTATAGAAGGATGTGGCGATCTCGATTTCCTTGCCCTGGATCTTCGGCTTGACGAAAGCCGACCTGTCCTTGAGATCGAAGCTCGGGGTGAAGAGCATCTTCGTACGCTCGAGAATGGAGCCGGCGGAAAAATCCTTCGGCGGCTGCATCTTCTCGACTGCGACGACGCGGCCTTTCTTGGTGCCGCGGTTGACGCGATCCTCGTCCGGCGTCGCCTCGTGGCCCTTGTCCTTGGCAGTAAAAGCAACCTTGCGGCCATCCGGCAGCACCATGCCGGCGCCTGAAGAGATCGAACCCGTCACCGCCGGATCGGCAAAAGCCAATTCGGCCTGATGGATGGAGCCGGCCGGCGAATTGGTCAGCACCATGCGCCAGTTCTCCCCTTCCCGGTCGAGACCGGCAAGCATGGCGGCGAGATCGGCATGGGATGCGACGCTCGGGAAAATCAGCCAACCGGCGAGCCCGAAGATGACAGGCGACACCCAGTTCTCGGGAAGAAGACGCAGCTTGCTACGGGAAGAGCTCTTTCGACGCAACACGAACTCCGGGCATGGGACGCGGGAACATTCCCCTATAAATCCCGCATTAACCTTGATGTCTGGTTAACGGAGCGTGCCGGAATGTGGCCATGCGCGGTTTGGGATATTCTGATGCTGGTGGTGTCGGACCAAACAGCAACTTCGTCCAATCTCTTACTCTGGCTCAGGAGAAAGGGGACGAAGGCGCTACGGCAACTCCCTTCTCCCCAGCGGGGAGAAGATGCCGGCAGGCAGATGAGGGGGTGAGCGACGACAGGAGCGATGCGCTGAGCGCAAGCGAAGGGCAATGAAGGGCGTGCCGTGTGGCCCCCTCATCCGACCCTTCGGGCCACCTTCTCCCCGCTGGGGAGAAGGGAACACTCAAATAATGACGTGAGACCCCAGCTCCACCACGCGGTTGGCCGGCAGGCGGAAGTAATCGGAGGGATTGGCGGCGGCGTTGGCGAGCGCGATGTAGAGCCGGTCCTGCCAGTAGGGCATGCCCGATTTGGCGTCCGGCACCAGCTTGCGGCGGCCGAGATAAAAGGAGGTCGACATGATGTCGAACTTCAGCCCGGTTTTGCGGAGCGTCGCCAAGGCCTGCGAGACGTTCTGCGATTCCATGAAGCCGAAGAGCAGCTCGACGCGGGAGAAACGCTCGGAAATCTGCTCGACCTTGTAGCGGTCCTGGCTCGGCACGCGCGGCTTGTTGACCGTGCGGATCGTCAGGATGACGTTGCGGTCGTGAAGCACGTGGTTGTGCTTGAGATTGTGCAGCAAGGCGGCGGGCGCCGATTCCGGATCGCTGGTCAGGAAGATCGCCGTGCCCGGAACCTGGGCCGGGGAATGCTCGCTCTTGCGCTCGATTGAGCTGACGAAGGAGGCGAGCGGAATGTCGGTATGGCGGGTCTTTTCCATCAGGATCGCCGTGCCGCGGCGCCAGGTCCACATGATGACGGTGAAGGCCGTGGCGATCAGGATCGGGATATAGCCGCCGTCGTGGATCTTCAAAAGGTTGGCACCGAGGAAGATCAACTCGAGCAAGACCAGCGGCGCGAGCGCGATGATGGCGACCGGAATCGACCAGTTCCAGCGGGCACGGACGAATTCGAAGGCCATGATCGAGGTGACGACCATGGCGCCGGTGACGGAGATGCCGTAGGCGGTCGCCAGCGCGTCGGACGTCTGGAAACTCAGGACCAGGAAGATGACGCCGATGAACAGCACGGCGTTGACGGAAGGCACGAAGATCTGCCCGGTATTGGTTTCCGAGGTGAAGAGGATTTCCATGCGCGGCAGGAAACCGAGGTTGATGCCCTGGCGCACCATCGAGAAGGCGCCCGTTATGACCGCCTGGCTGGCGATGATCGTCGCGGCGGTCGCAAGGATGACGACCGGCAGCAACGCCCATTGCGGATACATCAGATAGAAGGGATCGGACATCGTTTCCGGCTTGCCGAGAACGAGGGCACCCTGCCCGAGATAGTTCAGCGTCAGCGCCGGGAAGACCAGCAGGAACCAGGCCCACTGGATCGGCCGGCGGCCGAAATGGCCGAGATCGGCATAAAGCGCTTCCGCACCCGTCACCGTCAGGAAGACGGCGCCAAGCACGACAACACCGTAGAAGCCTTCATGCAGCAGGAAGCTGACGGCATAATAGGGGTTGAAAGCGGCAAGGATGCCGAAATCGTCCGAGATATGGGAAATGCCGGCGGCCGCCATGACGATGAACCAGAGGGCGGTAATCGGACCGAAGAACTTTGCGACGGCGCCGGTGCCGCGCGACTGCACGACGAAGAGCAGCGCCAGGATCACCACCGAGATCGGCACGATATATTCCGAAAGGCTCGGCGTGACGAGTTTCAGGCCCTCGACGGCCGACAGCACCGACAGCGCCGGCGTGATCATCGCGTCGCCGAGGAAGAGGGCGGCGCCCATCAGCCCAAGCAGCATCAGCAAGGCGGTATGGCCGTTGGCGGTCTTCATCAGAAGGGCGAGCAGCGACAGCGTGCCGCCTTCCCCGTCGTTGTCGGCGCGCAGCAGGAAGAGCACATATTTGATGGTGACGATGATCGTCAGCGCCCAGATCATCAGCGAGATCAGGCTGATGACCTCGAAACGGGTGAGACCGTCATGGGCCACCGGCTTCAGCGCCTCGCGAAAGGCATAGAGCGGGCTCGTACCGATGTCGCCGTAGACGACGCCGACGGAACCCAGCGCAAGATAAAACAGCTTTCGCGGCGTCATCTGGGATTCGTTCGGATGGCTCTCTTCAGACATGAAGTTTCAACAGGCTCCTCAGAGCCAGCCTTTCCAGCGGAAAAAGAAAAAGGGGACGACGGCTGATATCACCATCAGGGCCAGCGAATAGGGATAACCCGCGGCCCAGGTCAGCTCCGGCATGACCTGAAAGTTCATGCCATAGATGGAGGCGACCAACGTCGGCGGCAGGAACACCACCGATGCGATCGAGAAAATCTTGATGATCGAGTTCTGCTCGATGTTGATCAACCCGAGCGAAGCGTCGAGCAGGAAGGTGATGTTGGCGGCGACGAAGGAGGCATGCTCCGACAGCGACTGGATATCGCGCGAGACGGTGCGGCAGAGTTCCTTCGCCTCGCGGTCCTGCTGGATCGCCGGGATCGTGTGAAAGAAGGTCAGGAGGCGCGAAAGCGAACCGAGGCTGTCGCGCAGCTTGCTGATCATCCGGTGATGGCCGGCAATATCCCTCAGCTTCTCCTCGAGATAGTTCGAAGGCTTGCGCACCTTCTTTGCCCGGTCGCCGAAGACATGCATCGACAGGATGTCGATGCGCGAGACCGAGATCTCGAGGATCTCGGCAGTGCGGTCGACGATCGTTTCCAAGAGCTTGGCGAGAAGGGCAGCGCCGCTGCGCCAGCTTTCCGGCAGCCGGTGAAGGGCGGCGATGAACAGCGCAAAGGATTTGGGATGGGCGTAGCGGATGGTGACCAGGCGGTTTCCGGCCAGAATGAAAGCGACGTCGGTCAGCGTCGGCGCGTCGGTATCAGCCTTCCAGAGGAGCGAAGCGGTCATGAAGACGGCGTCGCGTTCGACATAGAGACGGGCGGAGGGCTCGATATCCTTGAGGTCGTCGCGGGTCGGAACCTCGATGCCGAGCACCTTCTCGACATAGAGCTCCTCCTCACGGGTCGGGTCGACCATGTCGATCCAGACGACATCCTCGGGAAAGGGGGCCCTGTGCGAGATATCGCGGATCTCAACCGACCTGCAATTGGAACAGTAGGCGGTGATCACCGGCACGGTCTCCGCTGTTCGCGCCGCTTCGCGGCCACAACCCTCTTCATTGCAAGCCCTTCCATGCCGCCGCAAGCGCGGCGGCGCGAAGATCGCTCGTCATGGATCGAAACGAAAGCGGGTCAAGAAAGCTCATGCAACTCCGGCTGCATCCAACCTGAGTGGCCGGCATGCGTGTCGTGCTCCACCGCATCGCGGTTACCAATCCTTCGATCGACAAGACAACTCCGAACTTGCAGGCGGGCGGCAAGCTTCGAAACGAAGACGGCCGTCAGTGAGCATCTGCAGCAAACGCCATCATGGCGCCGGGGCATATGAAGCAAAGCCGTGAAATAATCAAGACATCTTCCGTGAAGAGCGGCTTTTCACCACGCTTCCCCCACAATTTGGGGTATTGGCCCACGCCGATTCGGCCTCGCTTCAGCTCCTTGTTTCATGCATGTCGTTATCACCGAACCGCATCAGTCGAAAACGATCGCCGGCGCCGGACGCTGCGGCTGGCCGCCAACCTGTTCCCAGACCTTGGCGGCGATGCCGCGATAGATGCCGGCGACGATGCCGTTCGGCTCGGAGGCGACGAGCGGCGTGCCGGCGTCGGAAGTTTCGCGAATATTCATCGTCAGCGGTACTTCGCCAAGGAAGGGCACGCCGATGCGCTCGGCTTCCTTGCGGGCGCCGCCATGGCCGAAGATATCGTAACGGGTGCCGGTATCGGGGGCGATGAAATAACTCATGTTCTCGACGATGCCGAGGACCGGCACTTCGACCTTGCGGAACATGTTGAGGCCCTTGCGGGCATCGATCAAGGCGAGATCCTGCGGCGTGGAGACGATGACGGCGCCGGCAAGCGGCACCTGCTGCGCCATGGTCAGCTGTGCGTCGCCGGTGCCGGGCGGCATGTCGACGACGAGGACGTCGAGTTCCCTCCAGGCCACTTCGCGCAGCATCTGCAAAAGCGCCGACTGGACCATCGGCCCGCGCCAGATCATTGCCGTCTCCTCGTCAACGAGGAAGCCCATCGACATGACCTTGAGGCCGTAATTCTCCATCGGATTGATGATGCGGCCGTCGATCTGCGTCGGGCGGCCGGATATCTTCAATAGCCGCGGCATGGAGGGGCCGTAGATATCGGCGTCGAGAATGCCGACGCGAAGACCGTTGGCGAGCAGCCCGAGCGCCAGGTTGACGGCCGTGGTCGACTTGCCGACCCCACCCTTGCCGGAGGCGACCGCGATGATGGCGCCGATGCCGGGAACGCCGATCTTGCCGGCGCGCGGAGGCTGCTGCTGGTGCGCATGCGCGTGGCCCCGATGATCGTGCGCGTGGTCGTGGCCGGCATGGCCATGGGACGGGTTCTGCGCCGGACGGGCGGCGGGAGCAGCGGCGGCGGCTTTCTTGTCCGCGGTCAGCGTCACGAGCGCGCCCTTGACGCCCGGCATTTCCTTGATCACGCGCTCGGCAGCGAGCCGCATCGGCTCCAGCTCCTTGGCGCGTTCGGCCGGAACGGTGATGGAGAAATAGACCTTGCCGTCGGAGATGAAGACGTCGGAGACCATGCCGAGCTCGACGATATCGTGCTCGAGATCGGGCCCACGCACGGTCTTCAGCGTTTCGAGAACCTGTTCCTTGGTGACGTCGGTCATTCCACCCTCACTGCTTCTTCTTTCAGACTACGGGGCGTCGCGTCTTTCAAGACGCGCAAACGACGCCGTAGCACCTCAAATCATGCGGTAGAGATAGTGGAGGCGCACGTCTTCGCCAATCAAAATCATTGGGCGGGAATGGATCTACGGGCTTGTGCAAAGCGGGAAGAGAAATTCGGAATCCGTTGCGGCCATCAAGTCCGCCGGGCTTTCGCCCTGATGGCCGCAACGGCCTCCCCTGGAACCGGCGCAATGCGGGCGAACTAGAGTAAGCTGGAAAAAAGGCCAGCAAAAAATGGTGGAGGAAGCGGGAAACCTGAACAGCTGCGCAAAAGGCGGTGCCAAAACGCAACAACCGCTGCCGACGCCGAAGAACCGGAGAGAAGCGGTATCGGCATCGGACAGCGGTGTGTCGGGCGCGCCATTTCCTGGCGCTGTCACCAAAGTCCCCTCTGGACCTCTGACCGAAGAGATGCAGAAAGCGTGCCAGATGAAAAAACAGGAGAAACAGCGCAAATACGCTCGCGATCATCCCTTTTCGGGAGGAGCGTGCCTATGCGCTGGGCGGCCGGCGCAGCGGACCGTTGTTTTTTGCACCTTATTTGATCAGGCCGATCCGCAGCGCCTTGGCGACCGCCTGGGTGCGGTTGACCGTATCGAGCTTCTTGGTGGCGCGGTTGAGGTAGTGATTGACCGTGTGCTCGGACAGCGTGAGGATTTCAGCGATTTCGGCGCTAGTCTTGCCGGCCGCCGTCCAGTTGAGGCAATCGATCTCGCGGTCGGTCAGTGTATCGGTCATGCGCGTGTCGAGGTTGCGGATCTCGGCGAGCCTGTCGAAGACATGGATGGCGATGTAGCAAAGTTCGCGCATTTCCGCCGGGCTGAAAGGTTCGCGATCGCCGGCGAAGGAGACGGCGCCGCGCAGACCGGACGGCTCATGCGTCGGGAAATAGGCGCAGCGCATCATCTTGAAACGTTCGAACAGCCCGGCGACGAGGGCGGATTTGCCGTCGTCGCGCGACCAGTCCGGCCGCGTCATGTCATAAAGGAAAGGCCGCGTGGAGGTTCTGAGCCGCCTGAGAACGGGGCTGTTCACCATCAAGGCCTCCTGGTCGTAAATCGCCAGAAGCTCGGCCGGCCAGCTGGTGATGACGGTGCTGCCCTGCAGGTCGAAGGAGGTGATCGGCGGCAGATTGAGAACCATGAAGGCACGGCAGCGATAATCTTCCGTCACGCGTTTCATGAAGCGGAAAATATCGAACTGGGTCTTCAGACCCGCTATTTCCTCGACATAGTCGTCTTCTTCCGGGGATGTTTGCGCCAAGGGTGCCATCACATTTCTTCATCTTCGTCGCAGCGACCGGCAAACCGCTTGCAAAACCCGCCCCACGGCCGGTTCAATGCATCGGGCAATGACGATCGCTGGTTGGATCAAATGGAATGGGCCTCGGCGTGAAGCGTTCGGCCGGTGAATGATTGAGATTTCGCGGACGGTTTCAGTTGTGGTGATTCGCCGCCAAATCTCAATATCGCGCTCATCATAAGCATGCTCTGCGATCGCGTCCCAGCAAAGAGGCAAATGTCGTTTGTTCCGTCAGCGGCGTGGACCGAGGCGGATACGCATGCCCTCCATGATCCTCTCAGCCGCCAGCTGAACTGGAACGGCCCATTCGCGCAAAAGTTCCATCGACAGTCGATAGGCCGGGCCGGTAATCGATATTCCGCCGATAAAAGTCCGGTCCTCGGACCAGACAGGCGCGGCAACGCAGCGGATACCGGCCTCATGTTCCTCGCAGTCGAAGGCATAGCCCCGATCGGCAATCTCGCGGATTTCGGCTAGCAGCGTTTCAGCCGAAACATGCGTCGAGGCCGTGAACCTGGTGAAGCTCAAGCCGGCGACAAGGCCTCTCAGACTTTCGGGCGCAAGCAAGGAAAGCGCGGCCTTGCCGACGCCGGTGCAGTAACAGGGGGAGGCATTGCCGATCTGCGAGTACATGCGCACCGACTGGCGGCCTTCCACCTTGTCGAGATAGATGATCGACGATCCCCTGAGGACACCGAGATGCACCGTCTCTCCGGTCGCCTGCTGCAGAGCGGCAAGGTGCGGTTCGGCAATCAGCCGGAATTCGTTGCGCGCCCAGCTGCGCGCCGCAAAATCGAGCAGGCGCAGGCCGGGGGAGTAACGACCGTCGCCGTCGAGTTCGAGCAGCCCCTCCTCCACAAGATGGCTCAACTGGCGATGCAGCGTGCCGCGCGGCTGGCCGGCCAGCGACAGGATATCGGTGAAACGCAGCGGCGCATCGGCATGGGTCACGAGATCGAGCAGAACCATCAGTTTGCCGAGCGTGCCGGTTTCGCGTGCCTGCGTGATACCATCGCCGTTTGAATTCATCATCTCTTCCGCCCTTGACAGACAGGGCAGCCTAATTCGATAATTCCATATAGTCAAATTAAGTTCCAAATAATGGAACAAAAATATCGGGAGGAAATGGGACCGCACATGCCAGCACAGTTTCCCGAGTTCAAAGACCGAGCCGTGCTCGTGACCGGCGGCGGATCGGGCATCGGCGCTGCGATCGTCGAAGGTTTCGCACGGCAGGGCGCCAAGGTCTCCTTCATCGATATCGCAGAGGCCGCCGGCAGCAGGCTTGCCGAAAAGCTGTCGCGCGAAACGGCCCATCCCGTTACCTTCTATCATGCCGACCTGCGCGATATCGAGGCGATCCGGCGCACGGTCGATAGCGTCGTTGCCGCTTCCGGGCCGATCCGGGTACTCGTCAACAATGCCGCCTGGGACGACCGCCACGAATTCGACGAGGTGACTGAGGCCTATTGGGACAACAACCAGGCAGTCAACCTGCGCCATGTGTTCTTCACCTCGCAGGCGGTGGCGCCGTCGATGCGAGCCGCCGGCGGCGGCGCGATCGTCAATATGTCGTCGATCGCCTTCAAGCTGAACATGGGCGGTTTTCCCTCCTATGCGGCGGCGAAGGCGGCGGTCGTCGGGCTGACGAAGAGCATGGCGGGCAGGCTCGGGCCGGAAAATATCCGGGTCAACTGCATCCTGCCCGGCATGGTCGTCACCGAACGGCAGATGCAGCTCTGGCTGACCGAGGAGAGCATTGCGCGCTCGGTGGAGCAGCAATGCCTGAAAAAAGCGCTCAAGCCCGAGGCGATCGTCGGGCCCTGCCTGTTTCTTGCATCCGACTGCGCGGCTGCGATGACCGCCCAGTCCCTGATCGTCGATGGAGGCATTCTGTAATGGCAAATCCCGCTTATGTCGCGGTGGACTGGGGCACCAGCAGCTTCCGGCTCTGGCTGATCGGCAAGGACGGCAGCATCCTGGCCGAACGCCGCAGCGGCGAAGGCATGACGAGCGCGGCAAAGACCGGCTTTTCCCAAGTGCTGTCAGCCCATCTTGCCGCCATCGAAGCGCCGGAAAACCTGCCGGTGATCGTCTGCGGCATGGCCGGCGCAAGACAGGGGTGGGTCGAAGCCGGCTATATCGACGTGCCGGCGCCCCTCGCCTCGATCCTGACCGGGGCGGTTTCCGTGCCTGGGGAAAGCCGTGACATCCGTATCCTGCCGGGCCTTGCTCAGCGCGACGCGGCAAGACCCGACGTCATGCGCGGCGAGGAAACCCAGCTTCTCGGCGCACTCGGCCGCGCAAGATCCGGGGCCCAGGCGGTCTGCATGCCCGGCACGCATTCGAAATGGGTGCATGTCGCGGACGGCAAGGTCACGGGCTTTTCGACCTTCATGACCGGCGAGCTTTTCGACGCGGTCAGCAAACACACGATCCTGTCGCATGCCGTTGCGGGCGTCGAGGAGCAGCCGGCGGATGCGGCGGCCTTCGAGGCGGCCGTATCGGCGGCCTTCGCGCATCCCGCACTTGCCTCCAATCTGCTTTTTACCGCTCGCTCCGGCCAGCTCCTGCACGGGATCTCCGCTGCTGCCGCCCAAGCCCGGCTTTCCGGCACGCTGGTCGGCCTCGAAATCGCCGGCGCGCTGCAGGATGCGGCAAACGGCACCGGCATTACCCTCGTCGCCTCCGGGCGGCTGCAGGCGCTCTACGAGCAAGCCTTCAGAACTCTCTCCCTTGACTTCACCGCCATCGATGCGGACGCCGCCGTGCGCCGCGGGCTTTCGGCCGCTGCCGAAGCCATCTGGCCGAATTGAGAAAGCCGACACGATGAACCGCATCCCCTTCCCCGACATGAAGCGTCCGCTGATCGCCATCCTTCGCGGCATCAGGCCCGACGAGACCGAAAGCGTCGTCGGCGCCCTGATCGAAAACGGCCTGACGGCGATCGAGATCCCGCTCAATTCGCCGGAGCCGTTCAAGTCCATCGAGATCGCCGCGAAAATGGCGCCGGCCGAGGTGCTGATCGGCGCCGGCACGGTGCTAACCGTCGAAGCGGTCGACAGCCTCGATGCGGCCGGCGGCAAGCTGCTCGTCACACCGAATGTCGAGCCCGAGGTGATCATCAGGGCACGTGAATACGGCATGGTGACGATGCCTGGCGTCTTTACGCCGACCGAGGCGCTCGCCGCCGCGCGCGCCGGCGCCACCGGTCTCAAATTCTTTCCCGCCAGCGTGCTCGGTCCTTCCGGCATCACCGCGATCCGCGCCATCCTGCCGCCGGAGCTCACGATCGCCGCCGTCGGCGGCGTATCGGACAAGAATTTCGCGGATTACACCAAAGCCGGCATCTTCGCCTTCGGCCTCGGCACCAGCATCTACAAACCGGCAATGACCGCGGCAGAGGTTGCCGAGCGCGCCAAGGCGACCATTTACGCCTATGATGCAGCTATGGGAGCGTGAACGTATGACCGACATCTACGAGTTCGAGGGCAAGACCCTTTGCAACACCAATTCCGTTCTCGGCGAAGGTCCGACCTATGATCCGGACAGCGATACCGTCTGGTGGTTTAACATCCTCGGCAAGGAGCTGCACGAGCTCAACCTTTCGACACGCGCCAAAAAGGTCCATGCGCTGCCGGTCATGGCAAGCGTGCTGGCCCGCATCGACGCCGGACGGCAGCTGATCGCGACCGAGGAGGGGCTTTTCGTGCGCGACGTGGGCAGCGGCAACCTCACCTTCTATGCCGCGCTCGAAAACGACAGGCCGGAAAACCGCTCGAACGACGGCCGCACCCATCCCTCCGGCTCACTCTGGATCGGCACGATGAGCAAGCGGGCGGAAAACCAGGCCGGCGCCATCTATCACGTCGCCGGCGGCAAGGTGACGAAGATCTTCAACGGCATCAGCATTCCGAATTCGATCTGCTTTTCCCCGGACGGCACGATCGGCTACTACACGGATTCCCGCATCAACCGGCTGATGCGCGTCCTGGTCGATCCGCAGACGGGTCTGCCCGCCGGCGAGCCGATCGTGCTCGTCGACAGCATGAACGAGCCCGGCGGTATCGACGGTTCGGTGGTCGATGCCGACGGCTATATCTGGAATGCGCGCTGGGGCGCCGGCGTCGTCGACCGGTACAATCCGGACGGCCTGCGCATCTCACGCTATAAGGTTCCCGCCGTCCAGCCCTCGTGCCCTGCCTTCATCGGCGCCAATGCCGACCGGCTGGCGGTGACGACCGCCTGGGAAGGGCTCGACGAGGATGCCCGTTCGGCGCAGCCCAGCGCCGGTGCGCTGTTGGAGCTCGGCATCCAGGTCAAAGGCATATTCGATCCCGTCTACGTGGTCTGAGACTGTTTGCTCGCAGAGACGAAAGGCGCTTCCGACGAGGCGCCTTTTTCGCGTTTGGGCAGCCGTTCTTCGATAAATGTTCCGTGAGAATCGAGAAATTTTCCGTGTTTTCAACCGGAACCAATAAGCGCACCAGTCATTTCCTCTTCGAACCGGCGCGGCAAGCATGGTCTTCCAAACATGCATTGCCGGGCCAGCCATCACTCCAGGGAAATGAAAGTAGGTTCGAAATGACACGCAAACTTCTGACGACCGTTGCCGCTGGCGCATTGTTTGCCACGGCTTTCGCACCGGCGGCATTCTCGCAGGCGGCCCCCCAGCCGGCGGATCCTGCCGCTCCGACGCAGGCAGCTCCCGCCGATCCGGCAGCACCGAAACCGCCGGTGACACCTGACGTAACGAAACCCGCAGGTGATGCCGCACAGGCTCCGGCCCCGGCACCGACGGCCGACACCGCTCAGGCCGCTTATCTGACCGAACAGGCGCCCGACCAGGTCAGCGCCAACACCTATATCGGCCAGTCGGTCTATAATGCCAACAATGAAAGCATCGGCAGCGTCAACGACCTGATCCTCAAGAAGGACGGCGGCATCGTTGCCGCGATCGTCGGCGTCGGTGGCTTCCTCGGTATCGGCGAAAAGGACGTCGCCGTCCCGATGGAGAAGATCACCATCGCCCAGAACACCCAGGATGGCAGCGTCAAGCTGACGACCGATGAAACGGCTGAATCGCTGAAGGCCGCACCTGAGTTCAAGACGCTGGCAATGCAGTCGGCTGAGAAGGCTCCGGCCGCGACGGGCACCGACACCACGGCGACCGGCTCGACCACGCCTAAGTAACCCGTGCACGGTAGTATAGCGTAGACGATGGCGCTCCTAGGGGCGCCATCGTTTTATTTATGTGAAAGTTGGCCTTATGCGCTGGCACGCTCCGCGAGCGTTGCGTCGTAATAGTTTTCGTGCAGGAAGCGCAGCGTGGCGATACCATCCGCTGGACGGCCGAAGTGATAGCCCTGGCCCATGCCACAGCCGAGCGTGCGCAATTTCACTGCTTCTGTATAATCCTCGATGCCTTCCGCCACGACTTCCAGCTCCAGACCCTCGCACATGGCGAGGATCGCCTTGATGATGTGTTCGGAGGCGCGGTCGGAATTGATACGCGAGACGAAGGCGCGATCGATCTTGATCTTGTCGAAGATGAAGTCACGCAGGCGCCCGAGGCTCGACTGGCCGGTTCCGAAATCATCAAGCGAGATGCGCACGCCGGCGGCGCGCAGATCGGCGATGATGCGGTGAGCGGTGTCGGCCGAGCCCATCACCGCGGTCTCGGTGATCTCCAGCTCCAGGCGATGCGGATCAAAGCCGACGCGGCCGAGGATCGACAGGACGCTGCTGCTCGTGCCCGGATCCATCAGCTGCGCGGAGGAGAGATTGAACGACAGGAAGAGTTCGCGCGGCCAGGAAAGCGCCGCTTCCGCAGCCTTGCGCAAGAGCGCCTCCGACAGCGCATCGATGAAGCCGCGCTCTTCGGCGAGCGGTACGAAGACGCCGGGCGAGACGAAGCCGAGATCGGGATCGTTCCAGCGGGCAAGCGCCTCGAAGCCCAGGACCTGATTGTTGGACAGCGAGACGATTGGCTGGAAATGCACGTCGATCGCGTCTGATATGATGGCGTTTCTGAGCGCCTGCTCCAACTGCGTCGCTCGCTTCATTTCCTGTGCGATTTCGCGCGAATAGACGGTGATCTGGCCGCGGCCGCGGCGCTTGGAGCGGTAGAGCGCGGTTTCAGCGCTCTTCAGCAACTCTTCGCAATCTTCTCCGGCGAAGGGATAGATGGCGAAGCCGAAGGAAGCGGAAAGGCGGACGTTGCGGTCGCCGAGGTCATAGGGCGCCGACAGCACCTCGCGGATCATCTGGCCGAATTTCTCGGCACTCGCCCGCTCGAAGATCAGCGGCAGCACGAAGGCGAATTCATCGCCATCATGGCGCGTGACCAGCGCACCGTCGGGAATGCAGGCCTTGAGGCGATGCGCCACCTGGCAAAGGATCTCGTCACCCGCCGCAGAGCCGAAAAGATCATTGATCGGCTTGAAGCTGTCGAGATTGGCAATGCCGATGGTAAAAGGGGCCGGGTCGCTGGCGCGCTCGGCGGAAATCTGCAGGACCTTCTCCCGCATACGGTTGCTGTTTCCCAATCCGGTCAGCGGATCGGTATAGGCCATTGCCTGAAGCTCGTTCTGACTCACGGTCAGGAAAGAAGCTGTTTCCGCCGACTTCATCATCCAAACCTGAGCTTTTCCTCCGCAGCCGCATAAAGAATGACCGCCATATCTTAACAATTCGATAGTAAATCAGCGGCCGTCGCGGCGCGGAGCGCCCCAAAATCTGGGGAGTTGACGGATGTTCGTCAGTTTCGCGCCCGTGCAGCCTCTTCCATCAGATAGTTTTGAAATACCATTTCGAGCATATCGGGGCTGACCGGCTTCATGATGACGTCGTCCATGCCTGCCTTGACGCATTCGGCGCGGTCGCGCTCGAAGGCCTGGGTGAGAACGCCGATGATCGGCGTGCGTATCCCGCCGCCGGTTTCCTCCATCTGCCGGATGAGACGCGCGGCCTCGAAGCCGTTGAAACCCGGCAGAGAAATATCCATCAGTACGATCTGCGGCCGATGTTCGGCCCAGAGGCGCACGGCCTCGTCGCCGGTCGCCGCGATCATGTGGCGGTAACCGAGCCCTTCGAGGATCTGCGAAAAAACGATCTGGTTGATATCATTGTCTTCGGCCACGAGAACCTGCAGCCCCGTGACTTCGTCGGAAATGCTGATTTCCCAATCCGTATCCGAACCGCCGGCGCCCCGGCTGTTGCGGTTGAAATGGCGGGCGATCTGGAAGGTGAGTTCGTTGGCGATCTGGAACCCGTCCATGACGAGCGTCGGGATGCCGTATTGCTCGGCGAGTTCGAGGCAGCGCATTCCCATCTGGTTGTCGATGATCAGAAGATCGAGCGAAATGCCGGAGGAAGTGGCGATTTCCAGGAACCGCTCCTCCTCGTCCTCGCCGCGCACCGCGCAGGATTCGAAGCCGTATTTCGACAATGTGCGCAAGGCGGCGGTCTCGGCGGCGAGATCGGCGGTGACGACGAGAATCTTCCGGCCGGAGAAATTCTCCGGCACGATCGCTTCCATCGCCGCCGGCTCGCGCCGCTCGGCCGCGCTCGGCGCAGGCAGATAGGCCCGGCGGTAGCTCTGATTGCTTGACGTGGTGATTGCGGACGCCCGATCGAACTCATCGAGATCGGCGCCGTCGCGCGGCAGGTCCTGCGTGGTGGAGACCAGGAAGTAGCGGCCGGGCTTGCCGATGCGATGCTTGCGGCTGACGATGTCGCGCTCGGTGCCGTCGCGGGAAATCTGGCGCTGGCGGGCGACGGACATCTCGCCGGTTTCCAGCACGTGACGATCGCTTTCCTCGAACCGCTTGGCGATCTCAGGCGAAAAGAGATCACCGCTCTTGCGGCCGAGCACCTCGTCGGCGCTCGTCTGATATTTCTCGCAGAAGGCGAGGTTCACGGCGACGTAGGTAAGGTTGCGGTCTTTGACGAAAAGCGGGAACGGCAGATTGTCGAGAATGTCCTCGGTCAGCTGCACACGCTCCAGGTCCGAGCGCCATTGCTGTTCGCGCTTCTTGTCCTCCGACATGTCTGAGATCACGGTGACGCCGTAACCGCTCGGCAGCCTGCGTTTGACGAAGCGAACCCAGCTGTCGGGACCATGGCGCTCGACGGCATCGAAGCGCTCGCGCCAATGTGAGGCGATCTTCTGCGACAGCCAGTCCTCGCGGCTCAACGAACCGCCCTGCCTGACATCATACTGCTGGCGGATGCCAGTGTCGTAAACCGCGCCGAGGAAATCGCGAAGCCGCGTGCCCGGTTTCAGCATCTCGGGCGGCAGCGGGAAGAATTCGAGGGTCTGGCGGCTTGCGAAGATCAGATGATCGTTCTTGTCGTAGATGATGAAGGCCGCCGAAAGGCTGTCGCACACCGCATCGAAAAGCGCCGTCTGGAGATCGGCCCCGGCGAGAGTCCCGTCGGTTTCTGATGACGTGTCCGCCTTTTCGAAGCCGGCACTCATTCCATTTCGTCCCACATCTGTTCGATTTCGCGGCTTCCGGAGGTGTGTGATTAGAAATGCCATTTTTATGTTAAAACCGGCTTAACACTACCAATCCCCAAATTTGAGAAAGCTGGGGAATCGCAGTTTGGCAAAGCGATCCGAGACCCCTTCCCTCCAGCCCGCGAATCCCCGAAAATAGCCCATGGCCATCAGACAGCTCTCCGAAACGCTCATCAACCAGATCGCCGCCGGCGAAGTCATCGAACGGCCGGCGAGTGCTGCCAAGGAACTGATCGAAAACGCGCTCGATGCCGGTGCGACGCGCATCGAGATCGCCACGGCAGGCGGCGGAAAGGCGTTGTTGCGCGTCAGCGACAACGGCTCCGGCATGGATGCGGCCGATCTGGAACTGGCGGTCCGGCGCCATTGCACCTCGAAAATATCGGAGACGCTCGAGGATATCCGCACGCTCGGCTTCCGCGGCGAGGCGCTGCCCTCGATCGGCTCCGTTGCAAGGCTCAGCATCGCAAGCCGCAGGCGCGACAGCGCAGGCGGCAATGAGATCGCCATTGCCGGCGGCAAGATCATGCATTTGAGGCCGGCAGCAGCCAATCCCGGCACGACCGTCGAAGTGCGCGACCTGTTCTTCGCCACGCCCGCCCGGCTGAAATTCCTGAAAACGGAAAAAGCCGAGGCCGGCGCCATCACCGAGATCGTCAAACGCATGGCGATCGCCTTTCCTGCCGTGCGCTTCGTACTCTCCGGCTCGGATCGGACGACACTGGAATTTCCCGCGACCGGCGAGGATCATCTGGCGCGCATGGCGCAGGTGCTCGGCAAGGAATTCCGCGACAACGCCATCGCGCTCGACGCCGTGCGCGAGGAGGTCTCGCTGACCGGCTTTGCCGGCGTGCCGACCTTCAATCGCGGCAACTCCGCCCACCAATATGCCTTCGTCAACGGCCGGCCGGTGCAGGACAAGCTGATCCTCTCGGCGATCCGCGGCGCCTATGCCGAAACGATTCCATCAGGGCGCTATCCGGTCGCGGTGCTGTCGATCACGCTCGATCCGGCGCTGGTCGATGTCAACGTGCATCCGGCGAAATCCGACGTGCGCTTCCGCGACCCGGGCCTCGTGCGCGGCCTGATCGTCGGCGCGGTCCGCGAGGCCCTGGCGCGCGACGGCAGCCGTGCGGCAACGACCGGGGCGAGCGACATGCTGCGCTCCTTCCGCCCCGGCTTCCAGCCGCATGTGCAGCGGCCGTCGGCGCCATGGTCGGCCGAGACCTCACCTTCCCGTCCCTATCAGCCGGTAACCGGTTTCGCCGAACGGCCTCAAGCCTCCTTCGACGGGCTTACGACGCCGACGGCACGGACTGAGCCGCAGCCTGCCGCCGCGCCGGCAGCCCCCGAAACAGTCACCCGATATCCGCTCGGCGCTGCACGGGCGCAGATCCACGCCAACTATATCGTCGCCCAGACCGAAGACGGCCTGGTCATCGTCGACCAGCATGCCGCACATGAGCGGCTAGTCTTCGAGGCGATGCGCAAGGCGCTGCATTCCAAGCGGCTGGCCTCGCAAGTGCTGCTCATCCCCGAGATCATCGATCTTCCCGAAGAGGATTGCGACCGGCTGATGCCGCATGCGGCGGAGCTTGCCGAGCTTGGCCTTGCGATCGAACGTTTCGGCCCCGGGGCGATTGCCGTGCGCGAGACGCCAGCAATGCTCGGCGAGGTCGATGCGCACGGCCTCATCCGCCAGCTTGCCGACGAGATCGCCGAATGGGATACGGCCTCGGGCCTCTCGGCCAAGCTCGAATATGTGGCGGCGACCATGGCCTGCCATGGGTCGGTGCGCTCCGGACGGCGGCTGCGGCCGGAGGAGATGAACGCGCTGCTGAGAGAAATGGAAGTGACGCCCGGCTCCGGCCAGTGCAATCACGGCCGGCCGACCTATATCGAGTTGAAGCTCAGCGATATCGAACGGCTTTTCGGCCGGAGCTGAAAAAGCTGGAAAAATGGCCTTGCCGGGAGTATGGCAGATTGATGAAAGACTGCAGGGAACGGAGCGCATGAATTTGTTCGAAGGACACGGAAACCGCGAAGCGAAGATCCGGTATCTCGATGGCGACTTCCAGATTCTCTCGCCCGGCTCCTATGTCGTCTGCGCAATGACCGGGAAACATGTCCCGCTCGACGAGTTGCGCTACTGGAGCGTCGCCCGGCAGGAGCCCTATGCCGACGTGAGCGCCTCGCTCGAGGCCGACAAACGCGCCGGGGTGCTGCCGAACCAGCGGCGTTAACGCAGTCCGGACGCAAACCGCTATGCGCTCTTGCTGGGCTTGCTCCCGGCTTTCATTTCCCGCAGGCGCCGCTCGCGGCAGGCGACGATCGCCCGATCGATGATCAGGCCTGCAGCGAGGTGATCCTCGAACACCATGTCGACCTCGATCACCCGGCTTTTTTCCGCGAGCCGCTTCGCCTTGCCGGGATGACCGGAGAGGCGGACGAAATCCTTGGAGGTGGTGACGATCAGCAGGCCCTGGCTTTCGGCGGTCGTCAGGATATCGTCGATCTCCTCCTCGGTCAGGTGCTCGTGATCGCCGAAGCGTTTGGCGACCATGATCTCGGCGCCGCGCGATTCGACCGTACGGAAGAATTTGGCGGGATCGGCGATGCCGGCGAAGGCGAGCACCTTGACGCCCGCAAGCGTATTGTCGCCGCGCACCTTCAGCGATGCGGTGAAATAGGGTTTGGCTGCCCGCGCCGCCATGCGCACGATCCCATCGGCGGCATTGCCCCCTCCCACCTTCAGCAGGGCCGTCGCATGCCGCAATTGCTGGCGGATCGGCGCGCGCACCGGCCCGCCCGGCACGATATGGCCGTTGCCGAGGCCGCGGGTCGCATCGATGACGAGCAGGGCATAGTCGATCGCCAGCCGGGCGCTCTGGAAACCGTCATCCATGATGATGAGATCGGCGCCCTCCGCCACCAGGCGCCGGGCGCCGTCGGCACGCTTGCGGGAAATCACCGTCAATGCCTCCTGAGCAAGCAGCAATGGCTCGTCGCCGACGGCGACCGCCCGGTGATGATCGGGATCGACCACCGTCGTCACATCGAGCGAACCGCCATAGCCCCTGCTGAGAAAACCGGGCTTCAGACCCTTCGCCTTGGCGGCGCGGGCGATCGCGAGCGCCGTCGGCGTCTTGCCGGCGCCGCCGACGGTGAAATTACCGACACAGATGACCGGAATGGGAACGGAGGCGCGCCGCGCATGGGCCATGCGGTGGCCGGCGATACGGCCGTACAGAAAAGAAAGCGGCGATAGCAGCCAGGCCCGCCAATCGGCTTTCCTCCACCAGAACGGCGGCGCTTCTGATATCATTTTGCCGTCCCGCTCCCCTGCCGGCAGAATTTCCGTTTTCCGACCGGATTGAGAGGTCAAAATCGATGAAAATGCAAGCCCTTACGATCAGGCCGGCTGCAGGTCCGGCAGCAGCGTCTCGATACCGGTGATATCGTCGAGCACATGATGGGCCGCCGCCGCGAGCGAATCCCGGGAGCCGGTGCCCGTCAGCACCGCGATCCTCAACCCGGCGCCGGCATTCAGCCCCATGTGGAGATCGTGGTTGTTATCGCCGACCATGGCGATCTCTTCAGGCGAGAGGCCGGTCGCCGCACAGAAGCCGAGCAGCATTCCCGGCTCCGGCTTGGTGCCGAATCCGCTGTCGTAGCCGGCGATGTAATCGACATACTGGGCAAAACCGAAACGATCGGCCGTCTGGCGGATCGAACGTTCATTATCGCTGGAGGCGACGCCGAGCCGGAAGCCGCGCCGATGCAGCCGGGCGAAGAAGCCTGCCAGGTCGGTCACAGGCACGGAAAACTGGGCGGCGCTGGAAAAGAGGTCGTCGAGGCGGACCGTCAGTTCGTCGACATCGACCATGGAACCTGCGGCCACGAGGCCTTCGGCGATCTGTCTCGTATTGCCGGCCGCGAGCAGGCTGTCGGGAACGATATGGCCGGTCTCGGGATTCATGCCGCAGGCGGCAAGCAGCTGGTCGGCGAGAGCCTGATCGCCTTTGGCTGCGATGCGGGCGAGCTCCCGGTTTACCGGCAGCCAGCTCTCGTCATAATCGAGCAGCGTGCCGTCCTTGTCGAAGAGAATGCCTTTGATACCAGTTGCGGCCGACATCGTGCCTCCTCAGACCTGAGCCATGGCCTTCGGCAACAGCCGCGCCTTGACGGTGAGCGGATTGATATAGGGCTCCAGCCCCCTCACCGTCGCAGACAAGGCGCCTCGCATGTCGTGCACGGCGGTAATGCCGGCCTCGATCATGCTGCGACGGGCTTCGTCATTGGTCAGCAGGTAGTGCACGCCCTTGGCCAGCATTTCGGTATCGCGCACCATGCGGGCGCTGCCGCTGCGGGCAAGCTTCTGATAGGCCTCGCGGAAATTCTGCACATTGCCGCCGGAGAGGACGGCGCAGCCGAGCATGGCCGGTTCCAACGGATTCTGACCGCCTTCGGCAAAGAGCGAGCGGCCGACGAAAGCGATTTCCGTCAGTCTCAAATAGAGGCCCATTTCGCCGATCGTATCGCCGAGGAAGATATCGACATCGGCCGACAACACATCGTCGCGGGTGCGGCGGGCGACCTTCAGTCCCTGCTTGACGAGAGCCGCTTCGATCTCGTCGCTGCGCTCGGGATGGCGCGGCACGATGATCGTCAACTGGCGATCGCGCTCCTTCAGCGCGCGATGGACGATGCCGGCGGCATTCTCCTCGCCGTCGAAGGTCGAGATCGCCGCCCAGGTCTTGCGCTCGCCGATCTGCTTCTTGTAGCGGGCGAAGACAGCGCTGTCATAGGGCGGTGCGTCGGTATCGACCTTCAGATTGCCCGAGGTGATGACCGGGACGGCGCCGAGATCGCGGAAACGTTCGGCATCGACGTCCGACTGGGCGATGACAAGGGCGAGGTTCTCGAAGAGGGCCTCGGCGATCGCCGGGCGGCGGCGCCAGCGGGCGAAGGAGCGGTCCGACATACGGGCATTGACCAGGATCTGAGGAATGCGGCGGCGGCCGAGTTCCAGCACCGTTGCCGGCCAGATCTCGGATTCGGCGATGATGGCGCAATCGGGCTGCCAATAATCGAGAAAGCGGCTGACGGAGGGTTTCAGGTCGAGCGGCACATATTGATGGATCGCTTCGCTGCCGATGCGCTCGGCGGCGAGCCTGGCCGATGTGATCGTGCCTGTCGTCAGGATGACATGGATATCGCGGCGGCGGATTTCCCGGATCAGCGGGATGACTGCGTTGGTTTCACCGACGCTTGCGGCGTGGAACCAGACGAGCGGGCCTTGCGGCCGGTTGGCGCTCGGATAGCCGAAGCGCTCCAGGCGACGGGCGCGGTCTTCCTTGCCCTTGGCCGTGCGGTAGGTGAGATAGAGGCCGACGACCGGGGAGGCCACGGTTCCCGCCAGACGATATGCGCTCAGACCGAACCGCGCCATCCGGGAGCTCATTGCGCCAGCCTCCGATCCAAAGCGATCGACATCAACCCCATTCCCCAATTATCGTTGCGGCCGGAATGGCCGATCATTTTGTTCAGAATGCGTCAAACAACCCGACCGTCCGACGGCCGGTGCACGAAATCCCCGCTTGAGGAGCGGTTGGCCGGCAGCATCTGCTGAGATCAGTTGCCCTTGGCCTTTTCCTGCGGATCGAGCAAACGATGCATGTGGACGATGAAATAGCGCATATGCGCATTGTCGACCGTCTGCTGCGCCTTCGCCTTCCAGGCGGTCAGCGCCGTGGCGTAATCGGGGAAAATGCCGACGATATCGAGACCGCTCAGATCACGGAACTGGACGTCATCGAGGTTTTCCAGCTCGCCGCCAAAAACGAGGTGCAAAAGCTGCTTCTTGTCATCGGAGTCAGTCATTTTCTTGTTCTCTTTCTGCCTAGTCTCCTCCGCCACTCCATCTGCGGGATTTTGACGGAAACGTCAACTGTCTCGTCGTTCCGCAAAGGCGGCGAGGAATTCACGGATGCGGGGGATCGGGGCCGCGCAGAGGACCTTGTGGGTGACGTCGGCGCGATTGTAAAGGATCGGCCTGCCGGCGAGATCGACGAGACCGCCGCCGGCGCGGCTAAGGATCAGATCGGCGGCGGCAAGATCCCAATCGTGCGAATTGCCCTTGACGAAGGTGCCTTCGAGACGGGCATCCGCCACCATGGCGATGCGATAGGCAAGCGAGGGAACGTGTTTATGGCGCATGACCCGGTCGCGAAACGCCGGCGGAAAGGTTTTCAGCAGGTCTTCGCCGATCGCAATGCGGCTCGTCTCCTCCGGACCGGCGTCGGAGACCGTGAAAGGCAAGCCGTTTTTCAGCGCCGCGCCGCCTTCGACGGCTTCATAAAGCTCTTCCAGCGCCGGCGCATAGAGCACGCCGGCGACCGGCCGGCCGCGATGAACGACGGCGACGCTGACGCACCAGACGTTCTGGCCGCCGAGGAAGGCGCGCGTGCCGTCGATCGGATCGACGATGAACAGCGTCTCGCGCGAGAGGCGGTCGGCATCGTCCTCGGTTTCCTCAGACAGCCAGCCATAATCCGGGCGGGCCTTGCGCAGGATCGTTTCAAGCGTCTTGTTGGCGGCGAAATCGGCGGCGCTGACGGGAGAACGGTCCTCGTTCTTCCACCAGACCTCCGGGGACTGGTTGAAGAAACCGAAAGCGACCGCGCCCGCCTCTCTCGCCGCCTCGACGATCAACGCGAGATCGCTCTGCCAGCGAGCCTTTTCCGTATCGCTCATCCGTCTACTCGTTCCTTATCGCCCTGCCAGCGTCATGCCTTCGATCGCGAAGGTGGGGGCCGCGACGCCGAACTTGCGGTCGATGTCGTTTGCGAGCGTCAGGCGCATGAACATGTCCTTGAGGTTCGAGGCGATCGTCACCTCGGAAACCGGGAAGGTGAGTTCGCCGTTCTCGATCCAGAAGCCGGTGGCGCCGCGGCTGTATTCGCCGGTGATCATGTTGACGCCGTGGCCGATCAGTTCGGTGACATAAAAACCGGTGCCGATGCTGCGGATCAACTCCTCCGGCGAGACGTCGCCGGGTTCCAGGGCAAGGTTGCTGGAGGAAGGCGAAACGGCGGTGCCGCCGCGCACGCCGCGGCCATTGGTTTCGAGACCGAGTTCACGGCCGGTCGAGGTCGAGAGGAACCAATGCTTGAGAACACCGTCCTCGATCATGACAAGCCGCTCGCCGGACACGCCCTCGCCGTCGAAGGGGCGTGAGGAAGGGCCGCGCACGATCAGCGGATCGTCGGTGATCGACAGGCCTGATTTCAGCACCTGCTGGCCCATCTTGTCGCGCAGGAAACTGGTCTTGCGGGCGACGGCGGCGCCGTTGATCGCACCGGCGATATGGCCGACGAAGCCGCGGGCAACGCGCGGATCGAAGACGACGGTGACGTTCTTGCCGGTCGGCACCTGGCGCGGATTGATGCGTTTGACCACCCGCTCGCCGGCGCGGCGGCCGATTTCGGAGGGATCGTCGAGATCGGCGTAGTAGAGGCGGCTGTCGAAATCATAGTCGCGCTCCATGCCGGTGCCTTCGCCCGCGATGACGCTGACGGAATGGCCGAAACGGGAGGCCATGTAGCTGCCTTCGAAGCCGTGCGAGGTGGCAAGAACGAGGCCGCCCATGCCGGCGGATGCGCCGGCGCCGGAGGAATTGGTGACGCCCTCGACCGCAAGCGCCGCCGCCTCGGCGGCAAGAGCCGCCTCGCGCAGCATCTCGGAGGAAACCTCCGTGGTGTCGAGCAGTTGCAGGTCGGGATAGGATTTCGAAAGGTTTGCCTCATCCGCCAGGCAGGCGAAGGGGTCTTCCGGCGAAACCTTCGCCATGGCGACAGCGCGTTCGGCAAGCGCCTGCAGATCGAAACCCGGATTGGCCGAAACGCTGGCGACGCGCTTGCCGATGAAGACGCGCAGCGAAAAATCGTCGCTTTCGGAGGATTCCGTTCCCTCGACCTTACCGAGACGCACGCTGACCGATTGCGAGCGCGACCGGACGACGACGGCGTCGGCTGCGTCGGCCCCGGCCTTCCTTGCCAGATCGATCAATTGACTTGCGCGGGAAAGAAGTGTCGAGGAATCGATTTTAGAGGACATGATTTGGCCTTTCCTTCGGCTTCCATTTATTGTGCACTCTCCCAGGCATCAAGGCCGCCGCGACCGATTCTTTCTCGGGGCTGCCCGCATGCTCGCCGCCAGTGAAAGAAATCGCCAGCATGTCCGCGCCAAACGACCTCTTTTCCGAAACGATCCTGCTGCTCGGGGGCGCGGTGGTCGCTGCTCCGATCTTCAAGAAGCTCGGGCTCGGCACGGTGCTCGGCTATCTCGCCGCCGGCATCGTCATCGGCCCGATCTTCCACGGCATTACGGACGGCGAACAGATCCTCGCCGTGGCTGAACTCGGCGTCGTCTTCCTGCTCTTCATCATCGGGCTGGAGCTCAAGCCCAGCCGCCTCTGGCAGATGCGGCGCGACATTTTCGGCCTCGGCACCGCGCAAGTGGTGCTGACGGGGCTGGCGCTGACCGCGCTCGCCTGGTTTTCCCATGTCGTCGATTGGCGCGGCAGCATCGTTGCCGGGTTCGGCCTGGCGCTGTCATCGACGGCCTTCGCCATGCAGATCCTCGAAGGTGACGGCGACGTCAACACGAAATACGGGCAGCGCTCCTTCTCGATGCTGCTCTTTCAGGACCTGGCGATCGTGCCGCTCTTGGCGCTGATCACCATTCTCGACGGCGGCGACAAGGGCAGCAATGCGCCGCTTACCGATTTCGCCGTCGCCGTCGGCGCGGTCGCGGCGATGATCGTCATGGGGCGCTACCTGCTGACGCCGCTCTTCCAGGTCATCGCCCGCACCGGCGCGCGCGAAGCGATGATCGCGGCCGCGCTCTTCGTCGTCATGGGATCGGCGAGCCTGATGCAGCTTGCCGGGCTTTCGATGGCGATGGGCGCCTTCCTTTCCGGCGTCATGCTGGCCGAGTCCTCCTACAGGCACGAGCTGGAAGCGGATATCGAGCCCTTCCGCGGCGTACTGCTCGCCATCTTCTTCATCGCCGTCGGCCTGTCGCTGGAACTCGATGTGCTCTTCGACAACGCCCTCTTCGTTGTCATCGCCGTGCCGATCGTCATGGCGGTCAAGGCGATCATCATCTACGGGCTCTGCCGGATCTCGGGCTCTGCGCACAATGATGCAATCCGCATCGCCTTCTTGCTGCCGCAGGGCGGCGAATTCGGCTTCGTGCTGTTCACCGCGGCGGGCACGGTCAGACTGATGTCGACGAGCACGGCATCGCTGCTGGTCGCGGTCGTGACGCTTTCCATGGCGCTGACGCCGATCGGGGCCGCACTTTCCAAGCGGCTTCTCAGCGGCGACGAACAGGAAGAGCTGGACGAAGATTTCGAAGGTGCGGGCGCCGACGTGCTGATGGTCGGCTTCTCGCGTTTCGGCCAGATCGCCGCCCAGATCCTGCTGGCGGGCGGGCGCAGCGTCACCGTCATCGATTTTTCGGCGGACCGCATCCGCCAGGCCTCCTCTTTCGGTTTCCGCATCTATTTCGGCGACGGCGCCCGCAAGGACGTGCTGCGCTCGGCCGGCATCGACCGGGCAAAGATCGTGCTCGTCTGCACGCAGAAGAAGGAGATCACCGACAAGGTGGTGGAACTGGTGCAGGCGGATTATCCGCACACCAGGCTCTACGTGCGCTCCTACGACCGCATCCACTCGATCGAACTGCGCAACAAGGGCGTCGACTACGAGCTGCGCGAAACGCTGGAATCGGGCCTGCTCTTCGGGCGGCGAACGCTGGAGGCGCTCGGCGTTTCCGAGGTCGATGCCTATGAAATCGGCGAGGATATCCGAAAGCGCGACGAGGCGCGTTTGGTGCTGCAGGTTTCCGAAGGGCTGCAGGCCGGGCGCGACATGCTGTTTTCCCACCCTGTCCGCCCCGAACCGCTGGTCAAGCCGAAACGCGCCGCCGATCCTTTCGAGGACGATCCGTTGGCGATTACCGCCGATGTAACGGCGGATGCCTAAATCAACTCCAGGAAGATTGAGAGGATCGAAAGGCGGAAGGGGAAAAGGCTACTGCCAGAATCTGTCAGCAGGTCTCCGTAGATGTCGTCTTGAGCGACACACAGGAGACGAACCGTGATCGACAGCAACAGCATTCTACTTTTCGTAGCAGACGCGCCGAAAAGCACCAGCTTCTATAGCCAACTGCTCGGGCAGGATCCCGTTGAGGCCAGCCCGACCTTCGCCATGTTCATCCTGCCCTCCGGTCTGGCGCTCGGACTGTGGGGTAAGGCGGGCGTCGAGCCGGCGCCGGCTGCAACGGGCGGGGGCTGCGATGTCGGTTTCAAGGTTGCGGCAGCTGATATGGTCGATACGCTTCATGCCGAATGGCAAGGCAAGGGCGCAACCATCCTTTTGCCGCCGACCGATCTCGATTTCGGCCGTACCTTTGTTGCAGCCGATCCCGACGGGCATCGCCTGCGCGTTTACAACGTCGCGGAGGACTGACACATGTCCCGCAGCTGGATTGCTGTCGCATCGGCAAATCACGTTCGCATCGGCCGCGAAGCCGGGTTCATGCAAGTCTGTCATGGCAAGGCCGCTCCGCTTAAGCGAAGCGCGCCTGGCGATCGCGTGATCTATTATTCGCCGACCGAAACATTTGGCGGCAAGGATCGCCTTCAGGCGTTCACGGCAATTGGCGTGGTTGAGGAAACGGAGGCATATCAGGTGGAAGTTCACCCCGGCTTCCGCCCCTGGAGACGAGATGTCGCCTGGTGGCGAGCCGCAGAAACACCGATCCGGCCGCTCCTCGGCCGGCTGTCTTTCACGAGCGATCGATCGAACTGGGGCTATAGGCTGCGCTTCGGTCTCTTCGAAATCGACAATGACGATGCCGATCTCATAGCCGAAACGATGCACAGTGAACCGCTCGTGCCTGTCGCCCGGACGCGTACGATGGCTCCGGTGCAAGGTTCTTTAGCGTTTTAACCGCGCTTCAATTTCCCGGTCGAGGGCGAATTTCAGGTCGTCCTTGACGCCGACGGACATGGCGAGCACTTCGCGGGCCTTGAGGAAATCCATGACGCCGGTGCGGCCGACCGTCGGGCGCAGGAAGATGTGCGGCTCGCGGAGCTTCAGCTTCAACGTGATGGCGGTCTGCATCATCAGCTGGCCGGAACCGAAGATGCTCTCCATGCGGTTCGGAATATGGGTGCCGTCGCCTTCCGGCGCGCCGACGACATCGATGCCGACGACGATGTCGGCAAGATCCATCAAGTGTTCATAGGGCACCGGATTGCTGATGCCGCCATCGATCATCACCCGGCCGCGCAGGCGCACCGGCATGAAGACGGCGGGGATGGCGGAAGAGGCGGCAAGTGCGGGAAACAGCTCGCCCTCTTCGATGATGACCTCGCTCTGCCCGTAATAATCCGTCGTGATGACCTTCATCGGGACCAGCAGGTCCTCGAAACGGGCCGGCAGTTCGGACGGCAGGAAGGCCTTGAGAATCCGCTCCAGATTGAACTGGCCGATGCGGATACCCTTCGCCACGGCATCGCGCACCGTCGCCGGCCTCAGGCCCCAGATGCGGCTGACCACGGCCGTCTTGTTGCCGACGGTCGCCAGCGCATGTTCGCGGATCTCAGCGCCGGACATGCCGGCAGCCATGCCGGCTCCCATGATCGACCCGATCGAGGAACCTGAAATCGCCACCGGGCGAATGCCGAGTTCGTCGAGCGTCTCGATGATATGGATATGAGAAAGCCCGCGCGCGCCGCCGCCGCCGAAGGCAACCGCGACCGTCGGAAGATCGCTGACCGCAGGCTGTTTCGGACTGATGATCTCTGCCTGCTGCTGCACGCCCGCCCCCGCGCTATTGCGGCTGATACCGGAAGAAATGCACCCTCGTATCGCCAAAGATGCGGCTTTCGAGGAAAACATAGGAAGGATGAACGGAAACCACAACGTCGGCACGCTCTTCGAGCACGGCAATCGCGCCGGAACGGAGCCAGCCGCCCTCGGCTGCGGCGGCCATCGCCTTCTCCCCCAGGCCCTTGCCATAGGGCGGGTCGGCGAAGAGCACGTCGAAGGGTTCGAGATTACCGACGCTGCCGAGATCGGTCGCATCCCGGCGCAGGATGCGCGTGCGGCCGTGCAGGCCGAGCGCATCGATGTTCTCCCAGAGCAGCGCCCTGCCCTCGACGCTGTTTTCGACGAAGAGCGCGTGGCGACAGCCGCGCGAGACGGCTTCGAGGCCGACAGCGCCCGTCCCGGCGAAAAGGTCGAGAATCCGGGTGCCGTCGACGCATTCCGGATAGGCATGACTCAAGATGTTGAACAGGCTCTCGCGCGTCCGGTCGGCAGTCGGCCGGATATCGTTGGATTTTGGCACGGCGAGAGGCCGTCCGCGAAACTCACCGCCGACGATCCGCACCGCGCGTCATTCCCTTTCCTTTCGCACCACCTCTGGACGGCCCGCCCGCAGGCCTGTCGCCGCCCGGCCTGTCTCCGCCCGACTTGGCGCCTTTCGGCTTGCCGGAAAAATTCTTGGCCCCGCCGGGCTTGGCCCCAAAACCCTTGCCACGCGGCTTGTCACCCGAAGGCTTGTCGCCGAAGGATCTTTCGTCGCGGGGACGCTCGGAGCGGCCCTCGCCGGCAAAGCTTCTGGCTGCCCGCGGACGTTCATCGCCATCCTCGCGCGGCCTGCGATCACCGCGCGGCTTATCGCCGAAGGGCCGATCTCCGCGTGAAGGACGGTCGCCGCGCGGACGCTCCGAACGGCCTTCTCCGGCTGAGGCTCTGGCAGCACGAGGACGCTCGTCACCATCCGTACGCGGCCTGCGGTCGCCACGCGGCTTATCGCCGAAAGGCCGATCCCCGCGCGAAGGACGATCACCGCGCGGGCGCTCGTCACCCTGTTCCCGGGGGCGGCGTTCACCGCGCGCCGGGCGATCGCCAAAACCGCGGTCTTCGCGGGCGGGGCGATCCCCGAAGGAGCGCTTGCGGCCGAAGCCCTCGCCCTCATCCTTACGGCGAGGCTCTTCGCTCGAACGAATCCATTCGCCGTCTTCTTCGCGTACGCGGTTGATCTGCGTGCGCGGACGATCTTCGATGCGATCGAAAGCATTGCTCTTTGCCTGCGGCTGCTCGCCGCGCCGGCGTGCGGTCTGCGCATTCTTGGCGGCTTTGGCTGCCGCCTTTTCGCCGAGCGGCCGGGCGCCTGGCGCCATCCAGACATTGGCGCTGCGGCGCTGGCCGAGCGGCTGGGCGCGCTTCGGCTTGTCGTCATCCCTGCCGCCGTCGCGGCGGTCGTCATCCTTGCGCGCCCCACCACGGCGGTCATCGCGCTTGGTGTCGAGGCGGCTCAGCGCCCGTTCGCGCTTGTCCACCTCGCGGCGCGGACGCTCGCGTTTTTCCGGGACTGCGGGCTCAGCCTCTTCCTCGGCGGCGACAGCCGGCGCATTGTAGATCGGCGCGTCGAAATTCGCCTTGGCTTCCTCGATGAGGCGCGGGCCGAGCTGATCGCGTAGCGTGCGGCCGCGCACTTCGATGACCTGGCCTTCCGGCAAGTCGCCGAGCTGGAACGGGCCATAGGAAATGCGGATGAGGCGGTTGACGTCGAGGCCGAGCGCGCCAAGCACGTTCTTGATTTCGCGGTTCTTGCCTTCGCGCAGACCCATGGTGATCCAGACGTTCGAGCCTTGGGTGCGGTCGAGCGTCGCCTCGATCGAACCGTAGAGCACGCCGTCTACGGCGATGCCGTCCTTCAGCTTGTCGAGCGCTTCCTGATTGATCTCGCCATGGGCGCGGACGCGGTAGCGTCGCAGCCAGCCGGTCGCCGGCAGTTCGAGCGCGCGGGCAAGGCCGCCGTCATTGGTCAACAGCAGCAGGCCTTCGGTGTTGATGTCGAGGCGGCCGATCGACATGACGCGCGGCAGTTCTTCCGGCAGGTTGTCGAAAACGGTCGGCCGGCCTTCCGGGTCGGCATTGGTGGTCACGAGGCCCGCGGGCTTGTGATAGAGCCACAGTCTGGTGCGCTCGATGCCGCGGATCGGCACACCGTCGACTTCGATCCGGTCGGCGAGCGTGACGTTGACGACGGGGGTTTCGAGAACCGTGCCGTTCAGCGTCACACGACCTTCCATGATCATGCGTTCGATGTCGCGCCGGGAGGCGACGCCTGCGCGCGCCATCACCTTGGAGATGCGTTCGGCCTTGGCCTCGCCATCGGCCTCGGCCGCGATCGAGTTTGCGGCGGCAGCCTTTGCCGGCTTCGCACTGCCCGTCCTGGAACCGGCCTTCGGCCTGTCATCCCGTGAAAAGGGCTTTACGCCCGGGCGTTTTGGCTTGTCTTTGGGTGTCATTTGTTGTTTGCCTGCCTTTTGGGCCTGTCTATCAGGTCACGCATCTGCGGTTAAGTGGAAATTCTTGCGATCGTGAAGACAAATCGTTTCATGGAGATGGCGCTTGAGGAAGCACGCGCCGCCGAAGAGCGCGGCGAGGTGCCGATCGGCGCTGTCGTCGTGGTCGACGATATCGCCGTTTCCCGGGCCGGAAACCGTACGAGAGAGCTGAAAGACATCACCGCGCACGCCGAAATCGTCGCGATCCGGCTCGCTTGCGAAGCGCTCGGGCAGGAACGCCTTGCCGGCGCGGATCTCTACGTGACGCTGGAGCCTTGCACCATGTGCGCGGCAGCCATCTCATTTGCGCGTATCCGGCGGCTTTATTACGGCGCCGAAGATCCAAAAGGCGGCGCCGTCGACAACGGCGTGCGATTCTATGCGCAGCCCACCTGCCATCACGTTCCCGAGGTCTATTCGGGCATCAACGAGGTCCAATCGGCCGTGATGCTACGACGGTTCTTTTCGCAAAAGAGGGAAACGCCGTAATCCTCAGGGCCTGCGCACAATACCGTCATCCCTGCTTGAGCCACTACCGTCCGGCTTGCGCCGACGGCTGCCCCTCACCCTAACCCTCTCCCCGTAAACGGGGCGAGGGGACGTGCCCTGCGAGAGATCGGTGGGAACGGAGAGGCTGCGGCGATTCCCCTTCGCCCCGTTTACGGGGAGAAGGTGCCGGCAGGCGGATGAGGGGCTGGTCCGGTGATGTCGATGAACTTGAGCAACCAAGCAATGGCTACACGCCGGGAAAAGCTGCTACTGCAGCAGGTTCCACCACTGCTTGCCGGAATTGGCGATCGCCGCATCCTTCTTGCGCTTCTTCTGCTTCTTGAGCTCGGGCTCGCCGACATCGTCGAGCTTTGCCGGATCGTCGACGGTGCGGTAGCCGGGCGGCGGATCGGAGATGGAACGGCGCTGGTCGATATAGGAGCCCTTCTGCAGGGCGCGGGCTTCGCGATAGGCTTGGGTCTGGGCTTCCGTCGTGCGCCGGCCGCCTTCGATCGCAGAGCTCGCCAGCGGCGAGCGGTAACTCGAATTGTCCGAATTGGCGTCGGCCTCGGAAACGAGACGTGCGCGGGTCTCCTCCGGCGATTCAAGCCATTGCGGATTGTCCTTATTCGCCACGGTCGGCTGCGGCGCGATGAGGGTCTCGCGCTGCCCCTGGGCCGGCAGCACCAGCGTCGGACGCGGCGTATATTTGACGCCCTTGTTCTTCGGGTCCGGTCCTGTCAGCGATACCGACTGACCGAGATCGTCGGTCAACTGCTCCATGGCGGTCTTGTCGGTGCCGTAGGTCGGGCTGCTGGCGCAACTGGACACCAAGGAGCATCCCGCCACGACAACAGACAGGCAGGCGCCCATACGGAACCAATGCGTTGCGAACATGAAAACCCTTCCAGCCACCGGTGCAATCGTTGCCCAACCGGACAACCGTCCCCCTGACGCAAAAATCCGGCCATTTTCAGGCAGCTTTTACCGGATGAACGCCATAAAGGCAATTCACCCGGCAAATATCTTCAGGCGTGGATGCCGAGTTCGCGCAATGCCGCGGCGTCACGCGCCGAGACGTCGGGATATTCCGGATCGGAGCCGACATCGGTGGTGATGCGCCAGGACCGGGCGCATTTCACACCTTCGGCAAGCTTCGGAACGACGGCGACGTCAGGCACTTCGGACAGGCGGAAGGCTTCGGCCGGGCCGGCATCCGTCTCGATCGTGATACCCGAGGTGATGCAGACTTCGCTGAAATCCTGGCCTTCGAGCGCCCTGCGCAGGCCCGCATCGGCGATATGCACGACGGGAGCAGCTTCCAGCGAAGAACCGATGCGCTTGTCCTTGCGCTCGATTTCGAGCGCGCCGGTCACGACGCTGCGGATCGCGCGGATCTTTTTCCACTTGTCGGCCAGCGCATCGTTGCGCCATTCCTTGGCCACCGGGGCAAATTGCTCCAGGTGCACCGAGACGGCCGACGGATTGCGCGAAAGCCATGCCTCTTCGGTCGTGAAGGGCAGCATCGGCGCAAGCCAGGTCACCATGCAATCGAAGATCATGCGGATGACATAGAGCGCCGAGCGGCGGCGAAGGCTCGACGGCGCATCGCAGTAGAGCGCATCCTTGCGGATATCGAAGTAGAAGGCCGAAAGCTCGACATTGGCGAAGTCGATCAGCGCGCGGGCGATCTTCTTGAAGTCGAAGGCGTCGTAGTTTTCGCGCACGAGCTGATCGAGCTCGGAGAGGCGGTGCAGCATCAGCTGTTCCAGCTCCGGCAGATCGGCGAGCGCGATGACCTCGCCCTTGTCATGCGCCAGCGTGCCGAGCATCCAGCGGATGGTGTTGCGCAGCTTGCGATAGGCATCGACATTGGTCTGGATGATCGTCTTGCCGACGCGCAGGTCGTCCGCATAGTCCGAGGTCATGACCCAGAGGCGCAGAATGTCGGCGCCGGCATCCTTCATCACTTCCTGCGGCGCGGTGACGTTGCCCTTCGACTTCGACATCTTCTCGCCCTTCTCGTCCATGGTGAAGCCATGGGTGAGAACGGTGTCGTAAGGCGCGCGGCCGCGGGTGGCAGCCGATTCCAGCAGCGAGGAATGGAACCAGCCGCGATGCTGGTCGGAGCCTTCGAGATAGAGATCGGCCGGCCACTTCAGGTCCGGACGGTCCTCCAGAGTGAAGGTATGGGTCGAGCCAGAATCGAACCAGACGTCGAGGATGTCCATGACCTGCGACCACTTGGCCGGATCATGCTCGTTGCCAAGGAACCGTTCCTTGGCGCCCTCGGCGAACCAGGCATCGGCGCCTTCGGCGTCGAAAGCGTCGAGGATGCGCTGGTTGACGGCGTCATCCTGCAGTACTGCGCCCTGCTCGTCGACGAAGACGCAGATCGGCACGCCCCAGGCGCGCTGACGTGAGAGAACCCAGTCCGGGCGCTGCTCGATCATGGCGCGCAGACGGTTCTGGCCGGCAGCCGGCACGAAGCGGGTATCGTCGATCGCCTTCAGCGCACGGGTGCGCAGCGTCGTTCCGTCCGACAGCGTCTTGTCCATATAGACGAACCACTGTGGCGTGTTGCGGAAGATCACCGGCTTCTTGGAGCGCCAGGAATGCGGATACTGGTGCTTCAGGCGGCCGCGGGCAAAGAGCGCGTTGAGTTCGATCAGCGCCTTGATGACGCGATCATTGGCATCGCCCTTCTTGCCGTTGTCGTCGATGACGCGCGCGCCTTCGAGGCCGGGAGCGTCTGACGTGTAGAAGCCGCCGTCGTCGACCGGGAACGGGATCTTGGTCTCGATACCGCGTGCCTCGATCTGGCGGGCATGCGCCATCCAGACGTCAAAGTCTTCGCGGCCGTGGCTGGGTGCGGTGTGCACGAAGCCCGTACCGGCATCGTCGGTGACGTGGTCGCCATCGAGCAGCGGCACGGCAAATTCATAGCCGCCGCCGACACCCTTCAACGGATGGGCACAGGTGATGCCGGCGAGATCGGCAGCGGTCACGTCAGCAAGGCGCTTGTACTGCAGCTTTGCCTTGGCGAAAGATTCTTCGGCGAGTTTGTCGGCGAAGATGAGCTTTTCACCCGGACGCGGGCCAAAATCGTTCTCGGCAGCCGTGACTTCGTAAAGGCCGTAGGCAACGCGCGAGGAATAGGCGATCGCCCGGTTGCCGGGGATCGTCCAGGGCGTGGTAGTCCAGATGACAACAGATGCATCCAACAGATGAAACTTCGCTTCCGCGCCATCACGCACGACGAATTTCACCGGGAATTTCACCCAGATGGTGTCGCTCTCATAGTCATGATACTCGACTTCGGCTTCCGCCAGCGCCGTGCGCTCCACGACCGACCACATGATCGGCTTGGAGCCGCGATAGAGCTGGCCTGACTTGGCGATCTTCAAGAGTTCGCCGGCGATGCGGCTTTCCGCATGGAAGTTCATCGTCAGATACGGGTTTTCGAAATCGCCGATGATGCCGAGGCGCTGGAATTCGCCGCCCTGGATGGCGATCCACTTTTCAGCATAGGCGCGGCACTCGCGGCGGAACTCGATCATCGCCGACGGCTCGGTCAGGTCAGGCTTGGCCTTGCCCTTGGCGCGATAGTTTTCTTCCTCGATCTTCCATTCGATCGGCAGGCCGTGGCAGTCCCAGCCCGGAACATAGTTGGAGTCGTAACCGCGCATCTGGAAGGAGCGGGTGATGACGTCCTTGAGGATCTTGTTCAGCGCGTGGCCGATATGGATGTTGCCGTTGGCATAGGGCGGGCCGTCGTGCAGGACGAATTTTTCGCGGCCGGCGGCGGATGCGCGCAGCTTCTTGTAAAGATCCATCTGCTGCCAGCGGGCAACGAGTTCCGGCTCCTTCTGCGGCAAGCCGGCGCGCATCGGGAAATCGGTTTCAGGCAGATAGAGGGTCTTCGAGTAATCGATCTTTTCGGCTGTTTCGGTCATGTGTGACAATCGTTTCTGGCGGCCCAGGAAGGGGCGCAACGGACGTGAAAATAGGTGGCGGCGGAAGCGCCTGCTCGCAAGCGCCGAAAACCCGGACCTCCCGGCCGCTTAGCGCGCTGGGAAGGCCGGGCCGATAATTCGCATCGTGATCGCCAGCCGAAGTTTCGTCATAGCGCCGGTTCATAGGCGTTTTTGCCGGGAAAAGGAAGAGAAGAAATCGCCGCATTCGATCCCAAGGCGGGCCGAGTTCTTACTGATGCCTGAGATAATCCCCTGCCTGATGTCGTCTCAGGAAAAGCAGAGTTTCCGATCGAGTTCACCGAGCGGCACGACGCCCGCCAGCAGCGCCCTCGCCTCTTCCTCATCGCGCTTGATCTGGGCGACGAGCGGATCGAGGCCGTCGAATTTCAATTCGGGTCTCAAATAACCGAAGAAGGAGACCGAGCAGAGCTGGCCATAGAGATCGCCGCTGAAGTCGAAGAGATAGGTTTCGAGCAGCGGGGCGCCGTTTTCCGTCACCGTCGGGCGGCGGCCGTAGCTGGCGACGGCATCGTGGAGTGTTCCGTCCTGGCGGCGGAAGCGGACGGCATAGATGCCGGGAGCGAGTTCGACCTCGGGCGGCAGGCGCATGTTGGCCGTGGGGAAACCGAGCTGGCGGCCGAGTTTTTCTCCGTCGATCACCTCGGCTTCGACAGTATAGCGATAGCCGAGCATGCCGGCGACTTCGCTGACATTGCCGTCCGTGAGGAGTGCGCGGATATGGCTCGACGAGACGACATCGGCGTTTTCGTCGCGGAAGGCATCGATCAGCGTGACGCCGAAACCATAGGTCTGGCCGGCATTCATCAGGAAAGCCGGACCGCCCTCGCGGCCGCGGCCGAAATGGAAATCGAAGCCTGTGACGACTTCGGAGGCGCCGAGCCAATCCTTCAGGATCGAATGAATGAAATCGTCTGGCGAGCGCTGCGAGAATTCATAGTCGAAGGGATATTCGATGACGGCGTTGAAACCGAGCGTCTCCAGAATGCGGGCTTTCAGCGGCGCGGGCGTCAGCCGGAAGACCGGTGCCTGCGGCCTGAAGACAGTGCGCGGATGCGGCTCGAAGGTCAGCACCAGAGCCGGAATGCCCCGCGCCTTGGAGATTTCCAATGCGCGATTCAGCACCGACTGGTGGCCGCGGTGGACACCATCGAAATTGCCGATGGCAATCACTCCGCCTCTGAGATGGGCGGGTAGAGGTTCCCGGGTTTCATTGCGGTGGAAGACGGTCATCGGCTGGCTTCTCTTCATGCAAGGCGCGGCATCCACCACTTCGGCGCCGCCTTTTCCCGTTCGAGATAGGCGTTGAGGATCGCCTCGTCGGTCTCGCCGTTGAGGGTGTATTCCTTGGCGTGGATGCCGCCGCTGATGTAGAGGAGGTCGAGCCCGTAATTCAAGGCGCCGCGCACATCGGTCGGCATGCCGTCGCCGATCGCCAGCACGCGCTCGACCGGGAAATCGCCGCGAAGCTCGCGGGCGGCCGAAAGCGTCGCCTCGTAGATCGGCCGGTGCGGCTTGCCGGCGATGCGGGTCTTGCCGCCGAGCTGCTCGTAATAGGCGGCCATGGCGCCGGCGCAGGGGATGATGCGATGGCCGCGCTCGACGACGAGGTCGGGATTGGCGCAGATCATCGGCACATCGCGCGCCTGGAAATCCAGAAGCATGTCGGTGTAGTCTTCCGGCTTCTCGGTCTCGTCGTCGAAGAAGCCGGTGCAGACGAGCGATTGCGCTTCGCCCGCCGGCCGACGCTCGACGCCGATGCCTTCGAGAAGCGCCTTGTCGCGCTCGGGACCGAGCAGAAAGGCGGTCTTCGGCCCTTCGGCGATCAATTTGCGCGTGACGTCGCCCGAGGTGACGATCCTGTCATAGGCGCTGTCGGGAACGCCGATATGGCGCAGCTGCTCGACCACCTGCCAGGACAGGCGCGGCGAATTGGTGATGAGCACGACGGCAAGACCGCTCTTGCGGGCGGCTTCCAGCGCTGCGGCGGCCTTCGGGAACGGATCGACGCCGTTATGCACGACGCCCCAGACATCGCAGAGCACCACATCATAGTGATCGGTGATCTCAGAGAAGTTTTCTATCCGCCTGGCCATTCCCAATTCCCGATTTGCTTTCAGTCCCCGGTGACATTGCAAAGGCGCAGGGGGATGGCAAGGCATTTTCTTCGCCGCAGGCAATCACGGATGGCGAACGGCCGCGGCGAGGGTCGACCTCATGAAGGTTTCGGCTGGAATCTCCGACAATTCTCCGGCCTCTTCACAATTCCGGCACAAAAATTCGTGATTGCTCTCATTGACTCCTTTCGGAGCCATCCCTAAATGCTCGGCGCTAGCACTCATCACAGAGGAGTGCTAACATTTATCCATGTGGGCCGCTCCGGCTCGCGAATGTCATTCGATCGAGGGATTAGACAATGGCAAGCACCAATTTCCGTCCGCTTCACGACCGCGTCGTCGTTCGTCGCGTCGAGTCCGAAGAGAAGACCAAAGGCGGCATCATCATTCCCGATACCGCCAAGGAAAAGCCCCAGGAAGGCGAAATCGTCGCCGTCGGTTCCGGCGCTCGTGACGAGTCCGGCAAGGTCGTCGCGCTCGACGTCAAGGCTGGCGACCGCGTCCTGTTCGGCAAGTGGTCCGGCACCGAAGTCAAGATCAACGGCGAAGACCTTCTGATCATGAAGGAAGCCGACATCATGGGCATCATCGGCTGATCGGCCGATCCGCTTTCCCGAAATGACTGACGGGCCTTTGCCCGAACAAATCGAATTCAGGAGTCACAAACATGGCAGCTAAAGAAATCAAGTTTGGCCGCACCGCGCGCGAAAAGATGCTGCGCGGCGTCGACATTCTCGCCGATGCAGTGAAGGTCACGCTCGGCCCGAAGGGCCGTAACGTCATCATCGACAAGTCCTTCGGCGCTCCGCGCATCACCAAGGACGGCGTCTCGGTCGCCAAGGAAATCGAACTCGAAGACAAGTTCGAAAACATGGGCGCCCAGATGGTCCGCGAAGTCGCTTCGAAGACCAACGACATCGCCGGCGACGGCACGACGACCGCAACCGTTCTTGCCCAGGCGATCGTTCGCGAAGGCGCTAAGGCCGTTGCAGCCGGCATGAACCCGATGGACCTGAAGCGCGGCATCGATCTCGCCGTCGCCGAAGTCGTCAAGGATCTCCAGGCCAAGGCCAAGAAGATCAACACCTCGGAAGAAGTCGCCCAGGTCGGCACGATCTCCGCAAACGGCGAACGCCAGGTCGGTCTCGACATTGCCGAAGCCATGCAGAAGGTCGGCAACGAAGGCGTCATCACCGTTGAAGAAGCCAAGACCGCCGAAACCGAACTCGAAGTCGTCGAAGGCATGCAGTTCGACCGTGGCTACCTCAGCCCCTACTTCGTGACCAACCCGGAAAAGATGGTCGCCGACCTCGAAGACGTCTTCATTCTCCTTCACGAGAAGAAGCTCTCGAACCTGCAGTCCATGCTCCCGGTTCTCGAAGCCGTCGTCCAGACCGGCAAGCCGCTCCTCATCATCGCTGAAGACGTCGAAGGCGAAGCTCTTGCAACGCTCGTCGTCAACAAGCTGCGCGGCGGCCTGAAGATCGCTGCCGTCAAGGCTCCCGGCTTCGGCGACCGCCGCAAGGCCATGCTCGAAGACATCGCCATCCTGACCGGCGGCACCGTCATCTCCGAAGACCTCGGCATCAAGCTCGAAAGCGTCACGCTCGACATGCTCGGCCGCGCCAAGAAGGTTTCGATCTCCAAGGAAAACACCACGATCGTCGACGGTTCGGGCGCCAAGTCCGACATCGAAGGCCGTGTTGCCCAGATCAAGGCCCAGATCGAAGAAACCACCTCCGACTACGACCGCGAGAAGCTGCAGGAACGCCTTGCCAAGCTCGCAGGCGGCGTTGCCGTCATCCGCGTCGGCGGCTCGACTGAAGTCGAAGTGAAGGAAAAGAAGGACCGCATCGACGACGCTCTCAACGCGACGCGCGCTGCCGTTCAGGAAGGCATCGTACCGGGCGGCGGCGTTGCCCTGCTCCGTTCCTCCGTCAAGATCACCTCCAAGGGTGTCAACGACGACCAGGAAGCCGGCATCAACATCGTTCGCCGCGCTCTGCAGGCTCCGGCCCGCCAGATCGCTGAAAACGCTGGTGACGAAGCTTCGATCGTCGTCGGCAAGATCCTCGACAAGGATCGCGACAACTACGGCTACAACGCCCAGACCGGCGAATATGGCGACATGATCGGCATGGGCATCATCGACCCGGTCAAGGTCGTTCGCACCGCTCTGCAGGATGCCGCTTCCGTTGCATCGCTGCTGATCACCACCGAAGCCATGATCGCCGAGCTGCCGAAGAAGGACGCTCCGGCTATGCCGGGCGGCATGGGCGGCATGGGCGGTATGGACATGATGTGATAGGCCAACGGCCTCTCACAGCATCGTCCATGAAACCGCCCATCATCCAAGATGGTTCAGCGCGTCAAGCGCGCTGAACTGGCGGTATGAACATGATGTGATAGGCGAAAGCCTTCACTGACTACCCATTCCGGCGGGAATAGGAAGGGCGGCCCTCGGGTCGCCCTTTTCTTTTGGCCAAAAACGATTCGATCCGTTGCGCACTATTTTATGCCGTGCAGTGCGTCAGCCGGTCTCGAAGCTTTCGTCAGGCTTGCGTCACCGCTGTTTTCCCGTCCGAGGAAATGGGCGGCAAATGGCGCCATCTGCCGCATGCCGGGGATTAAAAACGTTTTTAAACCGCCAAAAGAGGTGATTTTTGCTGATTTTCTGGCGAAACGGCCGGGAGAATGTGGGGGCATCAGAGAAGACAAAGGCCCAACCGCCCCTCAAAAAGCCGTTGCCGTTTGTCAAAAAGCTCCTATAAATCCGCGCTGCAATTGACGCACGCCAGCAACAACCCCTTCAGACAAAGCCGGTGTGCGAAAAGGCGATACGTATATATTCGGCTTCGACATCGGGTTCCCAAGCCTGATAGCCGAGGCAACGATCGCCGGATGCGCGGGCATAATGTCCGCGGCTACATGATCCTGTTTCTTTGTGTTTGCCGAGCGTGCGGCGGGAGCCGCATCCGAACTGGGGAACGCCTTGTTTAAGATCGCCAAAGCCAATGCCGCCTTGCCTTTGATGCCCGCCTCGCTGAACGACAACAATCGAAATCAGGACATGCTGGCGCAGTTTTCCGTTTCCGAGCCGTGGGCCGGAGATCTTTCGAGCGGCCTGCTTCGCCTCGGCGACTGGAGCGCGATGCTGCACGGCCTCTCCACACCGGAATGCGGGCTGCTGAGCCTGGTCCGTTGCTACGACACTAGAGATCGCAGCCACGTGCTGGAACTGTTCGAACAGGCGGCGACGCTCTGCTCTTCCTTCTGCTTTTCGACGACGATCATCATGCCGAACGGCTTCCGGCAGCCGCTCTTCTGCATGGGCGAATCGAACGGGCTCGAGGAAAAATACAGCGGCAGCATGTCAGGTGTCTTCGTCTTCCCGCGCTTCAAGCTGGAAGGCGCAAACCGGATCACAAGCAGGCGATAAAGCCGGCAGTGAAAAGAAAAGGCCGCTCGCGAGGGCGGCCTTTCGTATTTCCGGCTGACCGCCTGTTATTCCGGCTTGACCGGAATGTTAAGACCCCTTTCGCTGGCCGGACGGGCGATGCAGCGCTCCAGCCAATCCGAGACGGCGGGGAATTTCGCATATTCGAGAATCTCGCGGCCGCCATAGAAGATATCGGCGCCGCGAACCCAGGTGAAGGTGGTGATGTCGGCGATCGTGTATTGATCGCCCATGATCCACTGCCGGCCCTTCAAGCGGCCTTCGAGCACGCCGAGCAGGCGCTTGGACTCGTCGCGATAGCGTTCCACCGGATAGGAATTGTTGGCGACCTTGTCGGCGGCGAATTTGTGGAAATGCCCGAATTGTCCGAACATCGGGCCGATGCCTGCCATCTGGAAGAACACCCATTGGATGCATTCATAGCGGCCGGCGGCATCTTCGGGGATCAGCCTGCCGGTCTTTTCCGCGAGATAAAGCAGGATCGCGCCGGATTCGAACAAGCCGATCGGCTTACCGCCCGGTCCGTTCGGGTCGATGATCGCCGGAATGCGGCCATTCGGATTGAGAGATTCGAATTCCGGCGATTTCTGCTCGTTGGCGGCGAAGGAAATATAATGCGGCTCATAGGCGAGCCCGAGCTCTTCGAGGGCAACGGATACCTTGACTCCGTTCGGCGTCTGCAGGGAATAGAGCTGGATGATGTCGGAATTCTTCGCCGGCCAACGCGTCGTGATCGGAAATGCGGAAAGATCTGCCATCGGATTCTCCATGTTATCAGCCGACCATAAAAGACCGTGCGCGGCAAAGGCAAGCAGCGGCGACCATCTCATCGTTTCATATTATTGAACGAAGCATCTACTCCCGTTTATCTTTCCATGACGGCAAAAAAAGGCGACATAGGCGGTATCCGAGGTCCATCCGGTGCCGGGGCACCAAGATCTCCACAGGTCCTTCAAACGGAGACAACATCCATGTCGAACGCCATCATCCTGATTGCCCGCATTCTTCTTTCCTTCATGTTCATCCTTTCCGGCTTCATGAAGCTCACCGATCCTGCCGGTACCGCGGGCATGATCGCCGGTGCCGGCCTGCCGGCAGCAACCCTGTTGGCCTACGTCGCAGGCCTTTTCGAACTGCTGGCCGGCCTTGCGGTTCTCACAGGCTTCCAGGTCCGCATTGCCGGCTGGCTGCTCGCCGCCTTCTGTGTCTTCACGGGCCTTGCCTTCCACCTGCCCTACGCAAATGGCACGGAACTCGTGAACATTCTCAACCAGATCATGGTCATGAAGAACATCACGCTGGCCGGCGCGTACATCCTGCTCGCCACCGTCGGCGCCGGTGCCTATTCGATCGACGCACGCCGCGGCGTCCACGCAGCAGCCTGATACTAGAGCAATTCCGAACGCAAAACATGGGGTAATCGCGGCGCGATCACCCCATGTCATATTTATCAGATGATGGCTGGCTGGGGTGGTTGCCCCCGGTAAGATGGCAATACGGGCTCACGATAGGAACCGGGCCCAAACATCGAATGGAGGCAACCATGGACCAATATATCGGGCTTGATGTTTCATTGAAAGAGAC